>JBIKTP010000120.1:0-6755 GCA_044348035.1 Burkholderiaceae bacterium | reverse complement strand
AACGGTCTGCGCACGCAGCCGTCACGCACCTGCCACCTGGCGCTCATCCGGCGACCGTTGGGCGTGCAGCAGGTGCGCGATCGAATATGCGTAGTAGCGCAGCAGCGGCAGTTCGTCCGGGCTGGGGCGCAGCAGCCCGCCGTCCTCCTGCACCAGGCGGCGCAAGAGCAGCATGCGCAGGCCCACGTTGATGGCGTAGTCGCGGTCGGCGCGCGGAAGGTAGACCGGTATGCCGCGCGCCTCCAGGGAGGCGATCAGCTGGTTCACCTCGGCCTTGAGTTCCAGCTCCGACAGCGCTGCGAGCGGGTCGCGCAGCAGCACGCTGGCCACCAGCGGGACGGGCAAGACCGGCACGATCTGTCCGATGGCCTGCATCAGGACACCGCCCAGTTGCTGCACCGCCGCGCGGCGCTCGGCATCGGCCAGCCGTGGGAAGTCCAGCCCGTTCTCGCGCGCATGGGCCCGCATCGAGATCGGCCGACCGAAGTTGACGCAGGCGTACCCGTTGCGGAAGCTGCGGCCCTGCACCCGCAGCACCAACTGGCGGCCCAGATAGGCCGCCAGCACCCGCATCTTGTGTGCCAGTGGCACCCGGGTCTTGCCGGCATCGGCACGTGCGAGCAGGGAGCGGTCCTCCAGCACCCGGTCGTAGTTGATGCCCACCGGGATGAACACCAGGTCCCGCTCGCCCTGCGGGTCGAAGGTCTTGAGCATGTAGTCCAGCAGGCCCAGCCGGGGAGGGCGCAGGCGGCCGTCGGTCGTCAGGCCGCCCTCGGGATACATCGCCTGCGGCACACCGCCCTCGGTGGCCATCTGCACATAGCGCTGCAGCACCATGCGGTAGAGCGGGTCGCCGGAGTCGCGACGCACGAAGTAGGCGCCCATCGCGCGGATCAGGCCCTGCAGCGGCCAGACCCGCGCCCACTCACCCACGGCGTAACTCAGCGCCACACGCTCGGCAGCCAGGAAGGACACCAGGATGTAGTCCATGTTGGAGCGGTGGTTCATCACGAACACCACCGTCGAGCGCGGGTCCAGTGCGGCCAGTGCCGCGGTGTCGGAATACCCCAGGCGCACCCGGTAGAACATGCGCGCGACCGACTTGGACAGCCAGTAACCGAAGCGGAAATACAGGTAGGCATTGAAGGCCGGCACGATCTCGCGCGCATAGACGTAGACCCGGCGCAGCACCACCGCGCGGGACAGGCCGCCACCGCGCGCCGCATCGTCCACCGCTGACAGGATGCGCGGGTCGCTCATCAACCGGTCGATCAGCGCCTGACGGCGCGTGAGCTTGAAGGCGGGAATGTCGATGTTCAGCCGCACGCTGATCTCGTCGATCACGCCACGCACCTTGCGCCGGAAGTACCAGCGCATGCCGGGCAGCAGGAACCACTCCAGCGCAGCCAGCGCGGCCAGTGCCAGCAGCACGACAAACACCCACAGCGGCAGGGAGATCGCCTGGCTCATGGTGGATTGGCGTCACGGCGCATGATGGGCCATCATAGACCCGCCGTGCCCCGGCCCGGCACTTACGGACGCCCGCGGTAGACCAGGTCCGATCGCCCCCGGCAGCCCTGCGTGAACCCCTCCATCGGCAAGTGGAAGCTGCCCGAAGCGTCCAGCCGCGTCGAGGTGGACCAGTCGTGCACCACCACCCGGTCGGCGATGCGCCAGTGGCCGTCGCGGCGCTCGAAGCGGTCGACATACCGGCCGGAGAAGAGGTCGAGCCACTCGGCGCCCTCGGCATCGGTGCGGCGCAGGTAGGCGATCGCGTAGGACTCGGCCTGCGCCAGGTTGTCGTCGTTGTCGTCGAGTTCGATCAGCACATTGGCCACCGAATGGGTGGTGTGGTGGGTGCGCTGCGGCAGCGACTTGACGATGAATTCCGCGAAGTCCTGCCCGTTGCCCTTCCAGTGGCCATGGTTGTCGGTCGAGTCCACGTGAAAGCAGGCCTTGAGCAGTTCGAGGTCACCGCGGTCGACTCCGCGCGAATAACGCATCAGCACATCGCGGATGGCGTCTTTGGCAATCAGGGCATCAATGGGAGAACGCATGGGTGTCACCTCGTTGGTTGTGGGACTGTCGTGGGGCGCTGGCTCGGGCAGGCCGGCGAACAGCCTGCCCACGCCATTCTAGGAAGCTGACCGGGCCCGACATGTTCTTGTCACCGCACTGACACAGAAGCATCACACCATACACCTCTGCGCCACAACTCCTGCCTGGCGCCTGCAACCGGAGTCTTTCCCACATGCCCCATTTCGCCCGATCTTGCCTGGCCACTGCCATCCTGCTAGCCCAATTGGCCACGGCAGCACCCGCCTCGGCCCAGGCCCAGCCCGCAGCCGCGGGAAGCTTCTTCAACCGCATCGCCACCTTCGAGGCCCACCGCAATGTGCCGACCGGCCGCAACGTGAGCAAGAAGTCGGTGGCGGAGATCGTCGCCGTGAGCCCGGACGGCCGCATGCTCGCTTACACCGATGGAGAGCAGATGGGCATCGGGCTGGTCGACATCACCGACCCCGCAGCGCCGGTGGCGGCGGGATTCCTGCCGGTGGACGGCGAGCCGACCTCCGTGGTGATCGCGCGTGGCACGGTGTTGGCGGCCGTGAGCGCGACCAAGGACTTCCGGCAGCCGCGCGGTCAACTCGTGGCCTTCAACCTGGCCAGCCGCAAGCTGGTCGCGCAATGCGACCTGAACGGGCAACCGGATTCGATCGCGCTCGACCCCGGGGCCCGGCACGCGGTGATCGTCATCGAGAACGAACGCGACGAAAAATTTGACAAGGGCGTGATCCCGCAATTGCCGGCCGGCAACCTGAGCATCCTGCCCCTGAACGCCGCAGGGTTGCCGGATTGCATCCGCCTGCACCCGGTCAGCCTGAACGGGCTGGCCGCCGTTGCACCCACCGACGCAGAGCCCGAGTTCGCCAAGGTCAACCGCAAGGGCATCGCAGTGGTGACGCTGCAGGAGAACAACCATATCGTGCTGGTCGACGTGGCCCGGCGCAAGGTGATCCGGCACTTTTCCGCCGGCACGGTCGACCTGCAGGACATCGACCTGAAGCGCGACGGCATCATCGCTCCGGTCGAATCGACCAAGGGCGTGCCGCGCGAACCGGACGCCGTCGCCTGGCTGGACGACCGCCGATTCGTCACCGCCAACGAAGGCGACTACCGGGGCGGCAGCCGCAGCATCTCGATCTTCAACACCGAGGGGCAGGTGGAGTGGGACAGCGGCAACCTGCTGGACCACATCGCCATCCGGCTGGGCCACTACCCGGAGTCGCGCTCGGGCTCCAAGGGCAATGAGCCCGAGGGGATCGAGGTTGCCACCTTCGGGCGGGACCGCCTGATCTTCGTCGGCTCGGAACGCTCGTCGCTGGTCAGCGTATGGCGCGACAAGGGGCCGGGCCAGGCACCCGAGTACCTGCAGTCCCTGCCCGCGGGCAGCGGCCCGGAAGGATTGATCGCCATTCCGCAGCGGCAACTGCTGGTGGTCGCCAGCGAGAACGACGGCAACGCACGCTCCAGCCTCATGATCTACCAGCGCGGCGCGCTCACCCCGCAGTACCCGACGATCCTGTCGAAGGACGGTCCGGATGCACGCCCCATCCCGTGGGGAGCGCTGTCGGGCGCAGCAGCTGATCGCACCCAGCCCGGTCGCCTGTGGGCGGTGACGGACAGCTTCTATGCCACCACGCGCATCCTGCAGATCGATGCCAGCGTGACCCCCGCGCAGATCACGGAGGCCTTCACGCTCACGCGGGACGGCAAACCCATGGGCTACGACGGCGAAGGCATCGCCCTGCGTCCGGACGGCGGCTTCTGGGTGGCCTCCGAAGGCGACCCGGACAAGAAGCCGGCAGCCGTGCCCAACCTGTTGCTGCGCGTCAGCCCCCGGGGCGAGGTGCTGGAAGAGATCGCGCTGCCAGAGGCCCTTGCGCGCCAGGCCACACGCTTTGGCCTTGAAGGTGTGACGGTCACCGGCTCCGGCGACAACGAGACCGTCTGGATGGTGGTGCAGCGCGCGTGGAAGGACGATCCCGCCAACATGGCCAAGATCCTGCGCTACACGCCGGCCACCCGGGCCTGGGGCGTCCTGCATTACCCGCTGGACACACCCGGCATCGACGGCGCATGGGTGGGTCTGTCTGAAATCACCGCTGTGGGCGACGGCAACTTCGTCGTGATCGAACGCGACAACCAGTTCGGCGACAAGGCCCTCAAGACCCTGCGCGGGTTTTCGGTGTCGGGCCTGCAGCCGGCGGCACCCGGAAGCGCCAGCATCCCCGTGGTGAGCAAGCGCCTGGTGCGCAACCTGGTGCCGGACCTGCAGAAGCCGCGCGGTTACGTCCTGGAGAAGGTGGAGAGTTTCGCCGTGGATGCGGCGGGCCAGGCCTTCGCCATCACCGACAACGACGGCGTGGATGGCGGCTCCAACGGCGAGACGCAGTTCCTGCGGCTGGGGGTGCTGCCGGGTCTGCGCTAGAGAGCGAGGCGCCCGCCGGGATGCCGGGATCTCCGGCCCCCGCTGGATGGCGCCTCGACGCTTCGCAACGGTGGCACTCGTGCGGCCGCACGCTCAGTGGAACGGGAGCCCCGAAACGGTACCCGTTCGCTGCACTCCATCCGCGCTGACCACCGTGACTTCCTGTCCCGGTTCCCAGAACCCCCGCTCGATCATCGACAGGCCGACATTGCGCTTGAGGCGCGGAGACCACGCGGCGGAAGTGATCTGGCCGATCTGCGGACCAGCGGCATTGCCCGCCAGCACCGGCCAGGGCTTGCCGCAGGGCGGGCAGGCACCACCGTCGAACAGGACACCGCGCATCTCGCGCGCATGACCGTCGTTGGCGGCCTTCTGCAGCGCCGCGCGGCCGATGAAGTCGATCGACCCGTCGAGCTTGCAGTATTTGGCCAGGCCCGCTTCCAGCGGGTTGTTCTCGCGCGTGAATTCATTGCCGTACGACAGCAGCCCGCCTTCGATGCGTTCGATCAGGTTCGGGCAGCCCGGTGTCATGTTGAACGGCTTGCCGGCTTCCCACATCGTGTCCCACAGGGCGGAGCCGAGCTTGCCATCGTTGAGGTAGATCTCGAAGCCGCCCTGCTTGGAATAACCGCCGCGTTGGACCAGCTGGCGCGTGCCCATGAAGTCGACAAAACCGAAATGGAAGAAGCGGATGTCGCGCACCGCCTCGCCGAAGACCTTGGCCATCACGTCCTCGGCGCGCGGGCCCTGCAGCGACAACGGCGACACGTCGGGCTCCTCCACCGAGACGTTCAGCCCGGCGCCCAGCGCCAGCCCCTTGGCCCACAACACCACATCGGAGTCTGCGATGGACAGCCAATAGTGGTCTTCGGCATGCTTGAGCAGCACAGGGTCGTTCACCATGCCCCCCTTCTCGTCGACCAGCGGCACATACAGGCACTGGCCGACCTTCGCCTTGCGCAGGTCGCGCGGCGTCATCCACTGCACCAGGCGCGCCGCGTCCGGCCCCTTGATCTCGACCTGACGCTGGCAGGAGACGTCCCACAGCTGCACATGCTCGCGCAGGTGCCAGTAGTCTTCCTCGACCGTTGGCCGGAACGCCTTGGGCAACAGCATGTGGTTGACCACGGAAAAGCCGCGCACGCCATGCTGCTCGACGCGGTCGGTGTAGGGGGTGCGCCGGATGCGACGCGACATGTTCAGGCCGGATGTGGACACAAGGGTCTCCAGTGGGGGGGGGCGGGAATGGTCGGGTTGGAGGGGGTTCAGTCGAGCTTCAGCCCGACGGCTCGGATCACCTCGGCCCAGCGGGCGGCCTCGGCGCGCACATAGGCGGATGACTGCTCGGGCGTCAGCGGCTCGGCCAGGCCACCACTGCCGACGACCCAGGACTGGAAGTCCGGCAGCACGATGATCTTGCGGACCTCGTCTGCCAGGCGGTCGCGCACGGCGGGCGGCATGCCGGCCGGCCCCACCAGCGCCAGCCAGCCTTCGGTGACCAGGCCTGGAAACCCGGCCTCGACGATGCTGGGCACCTGGGGCAACGACGGATGGCGCTGGGCGCTGGTGATCGCCAGCGGCCGCAGTTGCCCGGAGCGCACGAAGGGCATGCTCGCGGTGACGTTCTCGACCAGCACCGGCGCGTGTTTGCCCAGCACCAGCGTGGCGGCGGCGCCGGTACCGCGGTTGGGCACGTGGGTCATCTTCGCCCTGGCGCTGCGCGCGAACTGCTCGCCCGTCAGATGCATGATCGAGCCGGCGCCGGCGGAGGCGAAGTCCAGCCCGTTGGGCGACGTCTGGGACTGCTGAACCAGGTCTTTCATGCTGGTGATGGGCGAGGCGGGATCGACCATGAACAGCATCGGCCCGCGATAGACGATCGCGATCGTCGTGAAGCCGTTCTGCGCGTCGTACGGAAGCCGGGAGTACAGCGTCGGGTTGAGGGCCAGCTGGCCGATGCCGCCGATGCCTATGGTGTAGCCGTCGGCCGGTGCTGAAGCGATGGCCGCAACGCCGATGCTGCCGCTGGCGCCAGGCTTGTTTTCCACCACCACCGCCTGACCGGTTGCGCGGGCGAGCCGCTCGCTGATCATGCGGGCGACCAGGTCGGCCGAGTTGCCCGGTGGTTGTGCGACGACCATCTTGATCGCGCGGCTGGGGTAGGCGTCCTGGGCGCTTGCGCTGCCTGCTGCTGCGACCAGCGCCAGCAGCAGGGAGGCCAGGATGCGGGACCTGATCGACATCGTGTGTGTCATGCCTTTTC
>JBIKTP010000119.1:0-6793 GCA_044348035.1 Burkholderiaceae bacterium | reverse complement strand
CAAGGACGTGCCGGCGGTGTTCAATTTCGACATCCCCTTCAATGCCGAAGACTACGTGCACCGCATCGGCCGCACCGGGCGCGCAGGTGCGTCCGGCCTGGCGGTGAGTTTTGTCTCCCGCTCCGACGGCCGCCTCATGGCGGACCTGGAGAAGCTGCTCAAGGCCAAGATCGAGATCGAGGCGCTCGAATTCGAAGAGAACATGCCCGACATCCGCAAGCAGGGGCGCATCAACGACGGCCGGCGCATGTACCCGCCGGCGGATGAAGTACCCGACGAACCGCGCGGCCCGTCCGCCGCCCGGGGCCGCCCGGACGGCGACGCTGGCCGCAGCGCGCCGCGTGCCGAGCGTGCGCCGCGGCGCGACTACGCACGTCCCCAGCGGGCCTCGCAGGACCCGTTTTTCGACAAGCCCTACGAGGCGACGTCCGCCGATGCGGCGCCGGCCTGGGAGCCTTCGGCAGCCCGCCCGGCCGTGCGCAGCATCTCGGCCAACATCAAGCCCAAGCGCCGGGTCGCGGCCCTGTTCAAGACCGATCCGGCACCAGCGCCGCAGCCCGAGGCCTCGGCCGAAACCTCCGGCACCTGACGGCCACCACGCCCGGTGGGCGGTGGGCATCAGGGGCCTGGCTTCTGCGCCTGCGGGCAGCGCACCTGGACCAACTCCCGGCCCGGGTGCGCTGCACCGGGCGCCGCCAGCACCCGCACCGCACTGAGACAGCCGCCCCAGACACAACCGGTGTCCATCGACAGCACATCGTGGCGCCCGAGCCAGCCCAGCGTGGACCAGTGGCCAAAGGCGATGGTCGTCGCTGCGGTGCGCCGGCCCGGCACCTCGTACCAGGGCAGGAAGCCTGCCGGTGCGCCGTCGGCGCCTTCCTTGGATTCCAGGTCCATCGTGCCATCGGCAGTGCAAAAGCGCAGGCGGGTGAGCACGTTGACGATGCCGCGCAAGCGCTGCATGCCGACCAGGTCATCGCTCCAGCGGGTCGGCTTGTTGCCATACATGCGCCCCAGGAAGTCCAGACACTGCGGGCCGCGCAGCACGGTCTGCACCTCGGCGGCCAGCGCCATCGTCTGCTGCGCGGTCCAGGACGGCATCACGCCGGCATGCACCATGAGCACAGGGTGGCCCTCCAGCGTTTCATGCATCGCCATCGGCTGCTGCCGCAGCCAGTCGAGCAGCGCGTGCCGGTCGGGCGCCGACAACACCTCGGCCAGTGTGTCGCTGCGGTGGGGGTCGCGCACACCGGCAGCGACAGCCAGCAGATGCAGGTCGTGGTTACCCAGCACACAGCGCGCAGAAGCGCCCAGACCCTGCATGCGACGCAGCACGGCCAGCGACTGTGGACCACGGTTCACCAGATCGCCCAGCGCGAACAGGGTGTCGCGGCTCGGTGAAAACCCCAATGTGTCGAGGAGCTGCTGCAAAGGGGAGTCGCAGCCCTGGATATCGCCAATCAGGTACAGTGCCATGGTGTTGATTCTGCCTCCCGACTGATGGACGTACTGCTGATTGTCCTGTTGACATTGCTCAACGGGGCCTTTGCCATGTCGGAACTGGCCCTCACCGCCAGCCGCAAGGTGCGATTGACCAACATGGCCGAGGCGGGCGACAAGGGGGCCATTGCAGCCCTGAAGCTGCTCGAGAATCCCACCCGGTTCCTCTCCTCGGTGCAGGTCGGCATCACCTCCATCGGCATGCTCAACGCCATTGTGGGCGAGGCGGCATTCAGCGGCGGCGTGGCTGCCTGGCTGCAAGGCCTGGGCCTGTCGGCGCCGGTCGCCTCCTTCACCGCCACCGGCATCGTCGTCACGGTCATCACCTTCATCACGATCGTGTTCGGCGAACTGGTGCCCAAACGCATCGGCCAGCTCTACCCGGAGGCGGTGTCGCGCCTGGTCGCGCGGCCCATGACCTGGGTGGCCTCGGCCGCCAAGCCGTTTGTCTGGTTGTTGTCGGCATGCACCCATGGCGTGCTCAAGCTGCTGCGCATCGATACCGCGGGGGACCGCGGTGTGACCGAGGAGGAAATCGCGGCCAGCCTGGAAGAAGGTGTCGATGCGGGTCTGATCGAGGAGCACGAGCACCAGATGGTGCAGAACGTGTTCGAGCTCGACGACCGTCCGTTGACGTCGATGATGCTGCCGCGTTCAGACATCAAGTGGCTGGACGCCGGTGCGACGGTCGCGCAATGCCTGGAAAAGGTGGCGCAGGATGGCGAGAACGGCACCCATTCCTGGTACCCGGTCTGCCGCGGGTCACTCGATGACGTGGTGGGCAAGATCAGCGTCGGACAGTTGCTCAACCTGGGGCTGGCGCACGCGGGCAGCATCGAGCCGCATGTGAAGAGTGCGGTGTTCGTGCCGGAGACGCTGACCGGCATGGAGCTGGTGGAACAGTTCCGTACCCGGTCGACGCGCATGGTGCTGGTGGTCGACGAATACGGCACGGTCCAGGGGCTCATCACACCCAACGACCTGCTGGAGGCGATCACGGGCGAGTTGCAGCCGCTGGCGCAGGGCGATGCCTGGGCCACCCGCCGCGAGGACGGCTCCTGGCTGATCGACGGCGCCATGCCGGTGGGCGAACTCAAGGCGCGGCTGGACATCGACAACCTGCCCGACGAGGAGCGCGGCCGCTACAACACGGTGGCCGGGTTGCTGATGGCCGTGTCGGGTTCCCTGCCGGCCACCGGCGACATCATCGACTGCGCGGGCTGGCGCTTCGAGGTGGTCGACCTCGACGGCCGGCGCATCGACAAACTGCTGGCCAGTCGCCTGCAGGACTGAGCCGCCGCACTCAGATGCGGCCGAGCCATCGGTAGACGTGGTACCCCAGCGTCTCATGCAGCACGGCATGCCAGGTCTCGGGGCCGCTGGCCAGCGAGAAGTCCAGCCAGTCCACGGAGCCGGTGGTCCGGTAGTCGACCGGGTAGGGCGTCACGTTCCAGCCGGCCTTGACGAACACCCCCATCGAGCGCGGCATGTGGTTGGCCGAGGTCAGCAACAGCCAGCGCGCCTGCTTGTCGACGCCGGGCAGCGCCGCGCTCAGGGATGCGTTCTCGGCGGTGTTACGGGATTGGTCCTCGTACAGCATCTGCGCCGCTGGCACACCCATGCGCTCGAAGAACATGCGGGCGCGCACGGCTTCGGTCTGTCCCAGGCCCGACAGGCTCGCGTTGCCGCCGGTGAACAGCACCCGCAGATGGGGATGCAGGCGCGCCAGGGCGACCGCCTCGGTCATGCGTTCGGCCGCCTCATTGAGCGCCACCTTGCCATGGGCTTCCCACAGCTTGCTGTGCGACAGGGCTCCGCCCAGCACCACCACGCCCGCGTAGGGCCGCAGGTCGAGGTCGGGGGGTGGCGCCGGGTGGCGCACTTCGAGCCGGTGCAGCAGTACCAACGGGATCGGCGTCCATGTGCTGGCGACGAGGGCCAGCAACGCAGCCCAGGCCAGCCCCCGGCCCAGACGCGGGCGCCGCGTCCACAGCAGCAGGCCGCACAGCAGCAGCACCATCACCAGAAACAGGGGCTGCAGCGCGAATGCCAGCAGCTTGGAGAGCACGAACATCATCGTGGGCGCTTGGGTACGGGTGTGGCGCGCAGGCGGAAGGCGTCGGGCATGCCGGAGCCGAGCAGGGGGCGCAGGTACAGGCGGAAGGCATCCGTGACATCGGTGCCCTGCGGGGAGATGAAAGCGTCCTCCATCGTGCGCGTCTTGCCGGCCACGGCGTCGAGCGGCAGCAGCTCGTAGTCAACCGAATAGAAGCCGGTGCGCCGTATCGCCACCGAGCCGTCGCGCGTGCCCCACATCGCGTACTGCACGGCCTTCTCGCCGACCTCGCGGGCCTCGCGCTGGTCCACGTCGGAGACGCAGCCGATGAAGGAGCGCTGCAGGTAGCCGAAGGTGTCGCCGCGCACGCGCTGGATGCCCAGCCGGCGGCGGATCTCCTCGCACAGCAGGTCGGCCAGCGCGCCGGTGCCCGAGAGCTGCACATTGCCGTGGGCGTCGCGCTCCAGTTCGCGCGCCAGCAGGCCGAGCATGGGCGTGCCGGCGGCGTCGTGGATGCCCTCGGACACCGCCACCACGCAGCGCCCATGACGCGCGTAGGTGGCCTTCACGTCGGCCAGGAAACGTTCGATGTCGAACACCCGCTCGGGCAGGTAGATCAGGTGCGGCCCGTCGTCGGGGAACTTCTTGCCCAGGGCCGAGGCCGCCGTGAGGAAGCCCGCGTGGCGGCCCATGACCACGCCCACGTACACCCCGGGCAGCGCTGCGTTGTCCAGGTTCACGCCGGCGAAGGCCTGCGCTACGAAACGCGCCGCCGACGGGAAACCCGGCGTGTGGTCATTGCCCACCAGGTCGTTGTCGATGGTCTTGGGGATGTGGATGCAGCGCAGCGGGTAGGCGGCCTTGCGCGCCTCCTCGCTGACGATGCGCACCGTGTCGGAGGAGTCGTTGCCACCGATGTAGAAGAAGTGCTCGATCGCATGGTTGCGCAGCACCTCGAAGATCTCGTGGCAGTAGCGCGCGTCGGGCTTGTCACGGGTGGAGCCCAGGGCCGATGAAGGCGTGGCGGCCACCAGTTCCAGGTTGTGGCTGGTCTCCTGGGTCAGGTCGACGAAGTCTTCCTGGAGGATGCCGCACACACCGTGGCGGGCGCCGTAGACCCGCTCCACCTTGTGGTGCCGGCGGGCTTCCAGGGCCACGCCCACCAGCGACTGGTTGATGACAGCCGTCGGGCCGCCACCCTGGGCGACAAGGATTTTTCCGGATGCCATGCTGTTTCTCCACAGGCCTGCCGCGGCCCCATGCGCCATCATAGGCGCCACCGGGTCCGCGGTTAACATGCCCTGCCATGATCCGGACCTTGCTGCTGCCGACCACCCGCACCGCGCGCCGCTGCGCACCCTTGCGCACCGCCCTTTTGCGCTGGATCACCGCGCTGGCGGTGGTGGCCGGCCTGGGCGTGCCGCTGGCAGTGCGCGCAGCCTGGGTCCCGGTGGAGGCCACCGAGACCAGCTACGACTATATCGACCCGGCCAGCATCCGCGTCGAGGGCAGCCTGCGCCGGGTCTGGACCCTGCACGACCTGGCACAGGCCGACGCCGACGGCGACCGCTCCTACCGCAGCCTGCTCGAGTTCCATTGCCCGGAGGCGCGTTACCGCAATCTGCAAACCCTGTTCCATGCAGGACCCATGGGCACCGGCCGCATGACGGGCCGCACGGCGCAGCCAGGCGCATGGCGCCGCGTGCAGGCAGATTCGGTGGCGGCCACCGTCATGCGGCTCGCGTGCCAGCGGCGGTAGCGCGGTCTTTCAGTCGCGCCAGCAACTGCTGGCTGCTGCAGCGCACGCGCACCCCTGCGTGGCGGGAAGCTGGCCAGGGCAGCATCGAGTGAACGATACTCACCCGGGGGAGCCCTCCCCAAACCATTGCGCGATTGCACCAAGACCAATGCCCGAATTGCTTGACCCCACCGCCCTCGCGCACGAACTGCATGATGCCGAACGCACCCGCGTGCAGATCCGCCATTTTTCGCAGCGCTTCCCGTCCATGACCATCGCCGACAGCTACGCCATCCAGCGCGCCTGGATGAAGATCAAGCTGTCGGAAGGCCGCAAGGTGGTCGGCCACAAGATCGGGCTGACCTCGCGTGCCATGCAGCTGTCGTCGCAGATCACCGAGCCCGACTACGGCACGCTGCTCGACGACATGGTGCTGCGCGATGGCAGCGAGGTGGAGACGGCCCGCTTCATCGTCCCCCGCCTGGAAGTCGAGTTCGCCTTCATCCTGGCGCGACCGCTGGAGGGCCCGGACGTGACGCTGTTCGATGTGCTCAATGCCACCGACCATGTCGTCCCGGCGCTGGAGCTGATCGACGCGCGCATCGAGCAGGCGGACCGCACGACCAAGGCGCCGCGCAAGGTGTTCGACACGATTGCCGACAACGCGGCGAATGCGGCCATCATCATGGGCGGGCGGCCCATGCGGCCTGACGCCGTGGACTGGCGCTGGGCCGGTGCGCTGCTGTTCAAGAACGCCGTGATCGAAGAGTCCGGCCTGGGCGCTGCAGTGCTGAACCATCCGGCCAACGGCGTGGCCTGGCTGGCCAACAAGCTCGCACCCCACGGCGAGCGGCTGGAAGCCGGCGAGATCGTGCTGGGGGGCTCCTTCACCCGGCCGGTGGCCTGTGCGGTGGGCGACGTGTTTCACGCGGACTACGGGCCGCTGGGGTCGATCAGCCTGCGGTTTGTGTGACTGTGTGCCGCGGCGCTGGCGGACCGATCAGGCTCCCAACAAGCGCCGGGCAAGCAGCGACTGCATGTCGCGTCGACCATCTGCGATCACGAACACGATGACGTCGCGCGCGACGACACGATAGATCAGGCGATACGGCTTGAAGAACACCTGGCGGTATTCCTTGATGCCGAGATCCAGCAACTCCCTCGGGTAGCTGCCGCGCGCGGGCAAAGCCGACAGCTTTTCTGCAGCGGCCAGGAGGCGATCCAGGACATGAGCGGCATTCGCAGGGTCATCAAGCTAGCCTGCTTATTTCACGCCCCTCCCACTGTACAGGCCGGTGCGGCCTGATCGGTGCCTCGTAGGCCTCGGATTGCTTGATCGCGGTGCAATTGGGGTCTTGCCGATGCGATTGGATAGGGTTTGTGCATGAATCCCCCCACCCCGGCTTGGGTTGCGGGCCTGTTTGATGTCAACGCGCGGGCCAGGCACTGTATGGAATTTATGGTGAGCGCAACTGGCTCATGGCATGCGCGTAGATATC
>JBIKTP010000118.1:0-6796 GCA_044348035.1 Burkholderiaceae bacterium | reverse complement strand
GACAGCTGCGCGGACTGGGGCGCGGTGGGCACTGAAGGAGGCGAGCGGGCGGCAGTGCATCCAGGTCTGCCACCGGTGCCGACTGAAACCTTCCGTCCCTGCGCGACGGCAACACGCACGCTGGTGGCACTTGCCCCCACAAAAGCCAGACCCATCGCCACACCTCTGCCATGACACCGACTCCGCCGCTGCACTTCCCACCAACATCCCGCTTTGTCCTCGCCAACGCCCGTGTGCCCGCCGGCATGGTTCAGGGACTTCCGCCTGACGCTCGGCTCGACGAAGAGGGCTCGGCACGACTTGACCTCTTGATCGATGAAGGCCGAATCGCCGCGATTTACAGCGCGCACACCGCTGTGCAAGGCATCCCTCAGCTCGATCTGGATGGCCGCCAGGTATGGCCCTGCTTTGTCGATATGCATACCCACCTGGAGAAAGGCCACGTGATTCCGCGCATACGGCCCGACGGCACCATACAGGGCGGCGCCGCCCAGACCGTAGAGGACTATCCTCGCTGGAATGCCCAAGAAATGGCCTTGCGCATGGAGTTCGGCATCCAATGCGCCCACGTGCACGGCGTAAGCGCCATTCGCACCCACCTCGACAGTGGCACCCTCGCCCAGGCCAAGCTTTGTTTCAGCGTGTTTGATCAAAAACGCTCCGAATGGAGCGGCCGGGTGGATCTGCAGGCTGTCGCCATCAGCGGCATCAATGTGTATCTTTCGCAGCAGGGCAAGGAGTTGGCCGACCTCGCCGCCAAGTATGGCGGCCTTCTGGGCGGTGCGACCGATACCTTGTGGCGCGGAGCCGATGGAACGCACAAGGAATTGGATCGGGCCTTGGATCGCATGTTCGAACTGGCCGGCGAGCGCGGCTTGGACGTCGATTTGCATGTCGATCAAACCGAAGACCTCTCGGCCTTTACCATCCCCAACATCGCCCGCTCGAAACTCAAGACCGGCTTTAAGGGCCGGGTCGTTTGCGGCCATTGCGTAAATCTTTCTCTCCAGCCACCGGAATTGATCGATTCCACTTTGGCCTTGGCCCGCGAAGCCGATCTGGCCTTCGTTTCCATGCCGACGCCGATGATGTACCTCATGGATCGGAAAAAAGACCGGACGCCTCGCTGGCGTGGCGTGACTGCCGCCAAGGAGATCCTGGCGGCAGGCTTGCCGCTGGCGGTCGGTGGCGACAATTGCCGCGATGCTTGGTTCCCCTATGGCGATCACGACATGCTGGATACACTCAAGCAAGGGATTCGGGTTTTCCAATCCGATGAACCCCTTACCGGTGCGCTTGAAATGTCCAACCGCGTGCCCGCTGAAATCATTGGTCGACCCGACCTCGGCAAGCTCGCGACGGGACTGCCCGCCAACTTGGTGATTTTCTCCGCACGCACCGTGAATGTCGTGTTGTGCCGCGATCAGGCCGACCGGATCGTCCTGAAGCACGGCCGCCAAGTGACGGATAAGCTCCCGCTTCATCATGAATTGGCACAGGCTCTTGGCATAAAAGAAGCCAAGTAACCGGAGCACCCGCCATCGATATCCATGTCTGGATACAGATCATTTGTCAGACCACCTCTGGGCGGCCTTTTCATGTGCGCCCAGCATGGGCGCACTCCTGCGGGTGCAAGTCCCGCCGTGGGTTGATCACAGCGAGCGAAGTGAAGCGCAACTGCATGAGGGCGACCGAATGTGGGAAGGAAGCGCAAAGCATAATCAATCTGCCACACCGGGCGCAGTACGATTGCCCGGACTGCGGAGCCGTTACGATGGTTGTGGCGTGCTTTCGTGGCATCAACACCTCACACAGGGAGTTACTTCCATGGCACTCGTCTCGATGCGCGAGCTGCTGGACCACGCGGCCGCCAACGGCTACGGAATTCCGGCTTTCAACGTCAACAACCTGGAGCAGGTGCAGGCCGTCATGCAGGCCGCCCACGAGGTGGGCGCGCCGGTCATCCTGCAGGCCAGTGCCGGGGCCCGCAAATACGCGGGTGAAGCCTTCATCAAGCACCTGATCCTGGCCGCCGTGGAGAGCTACCCCCACATTCCGCTGGTCATGCACCAGGACCACGGGCAGAACCCCGATGTGTGCCAGGGCGCGATCAACCTCGGTTTCAGCTCGGTCATGATGGACGGCTCGCTGATGGCCGACGGCAAGACGATTGCCAGCTACGACTACAACGTCGAGGTCACCCGCAAGGTGGTCGACATGGCGCATGCCACCGGTGTCACGGTGGAAGGCGAACTGGGCTGCCTGGGCTCGCTGGAGACCATGCGCGGCGACAAGGAAGACGGCCACGGCACCGACGCCACCATGACCATGGACCAGCTGCTGACCGACCCCGAGCAGGCGGCCGACTTCGTGCGCCGCACCCAGCTCGACGCGCTGGCCATCGCCATCGGCACCAGCCACGGCGCCTACAAGTTCACCCGCAAGCCCACCGGCGACATCCTGGCCATCGAGCGCATCAAGGAGATCAACCGCCGCCTGCCCAACACGCACCTGGTGATGCACGGCTCGTCCTCCGTGCCGCAGGACCTGCTGGCCACCATCCGCCAGTACGGCGGCAACATGAAGGAAACCTACGGCGTGCCGGTCGAGGAGATCCAGAAGGCGATCCAGTTCGGCGTGCGCAAGATCAACATCGACACCGACATCCGCCTGGCCATGACCGGCGCGGTGCGCAAGTTCCTGGCCGAGAACCCCGAGAAGTTCGACGCGCGTGAGTGGCTCAAGCCCGCGCGCGAGGCGGCCTACAAGATCTGCAGGCAGCGCTACATCGAGTTCGGCTGCGAAGGCCAGGCCGGCAAGATCAAGGGCGAGCCGCTGCAGGTGGTGGCGCAGAAATACGCGCGGGGCGAACTGGCGCAGGTCGTCCAGTAGGAACCACCCGCCGGGCTGCAGGCGGCCAGGTGCCGCTGCACATGCGGGACGATCGTGGCCTGCCGCACTGGTTGCGCCATGCCCCTGACGGGGAAAGGATTTCCAACGCCATAGGACGCCCCAAGAAAGGGCCTGAAATAGCTCCCGGCCGAGCCCGCGGAGGGCCGAAGTACGAAAGTCTGGGCAGAGCTTGAGCAGCCGCGCCCAGCGGATGCGTGCGGGCCCAACTTGGGCGGTCTTGGCCTCGCACTGGACGCTGGATGCGGCAACGCGTGGCGCTTGCTCATCCTTGGGCGGCCCCTGCGGTACCACCAGCGAGCGCAGCTTGGCGTTCGGAGCCAGCACCCCGTAGAAGCGGATCAGGTGCAGCCTGGGCCTGGGTACCAGCGCCGCCAGCCGCTGCAGGAACTTCAACGGGCTCATCACCAGGCGCGTGGTGGCGTCGCGCGAGGGGGTCTCAAGCTTGAGTTCCACCTGCCCGGCGGCCCCCATCTCCTCGATCAGAACGCCCCGGCGCGTCAGCATCTTCATCAGCCGGGCGATGACCGTGTGCAGCAGCGCGTGCAGTTCGTCGTCGCTGGGCGCACCGGCTTCGACGAACACCGGCACGCCATCGGCGCCGCATCGGTGCACCCCGTCCAACACCAGGCGGTGCAGGTGGATGTTCAAGTTGGCGGCAGAGCCAAAACGCTGGATCAGCGTGACTGCGCCGCCATGGCCCTCAGCGGCCTTGAGCCCGACGTGGTCCAGCAGATGGCCCGTGACCACGCGCTGCACCACCTGCAACACCGGCGTGACCAGCTCGGGCTGTGCGGCCGGCAGCAAACGCAGCGGGATGGGCAGCGAGAGCACCCACTGGCGCACCGGCATCTGTGGGATGACGTGCTCGACCAGATGGGCGGCGGTCTGCGACATCCGGCGCGCGCCGCATGAGGGGCAGAAACCGCGGCGCTTGCAGCTGAAGGCCAGCAGCTTGTCGTGACTGCACGCGCCGCAGCGCAGCCTCAGGAACACGCGCGCCAGGTTGCCGCATTCCAGGAAGGGGGCGAACTCGTCTTTGCTGAACCGCGGCAATTCACTTCCGGTGCTGGCCTCGCTATGCGCGATGAAGCTGGCCGCGTTTTGCTGCACCAGGCTGTACAGCGTGGTCCGCTCAGGGCGGTGGCGCTCGTAGTGCACCGAGCCCTCAGCGGCCGCGCAGCGCTCTGGCTGGCTGACGAGTCGCTGCCCCTTGCGGTACGCGCAGCGCGGCAGGCGGGCGCCTGTTTCGTGATCGCCATGGACGTGACACCGCGCCCTGACACCGCATGTCTACACGCTGGAGGAGGGCGGCTGGCGTCGGCCGGACCCGGCTCTGCCGGCCTTCAAGTGCCAGACCGACCCGCTCGGACCGCTGAATCCTGGCAAGATACTCGCCTGGGACCGGCCCGATTTCGACTTGGCGCAAGCAAGGACTGCGTGGTCCCGGGCCTGCGCGAATCGGCGGATTCTTTCCTCGAGTCCTGATGCCGTGTGTGCAGCGGCCCTGCCACCCGACCGACCGCTTCCTGCCCAATCTAAGTTGGACCGAGATCGCCGAACTGCCGGACAAGGCCAACACGGTGATCGTCCTGCCCACGGGTGCGGCCGAGCGGCATGGCCCGCATAGGCCCTGCGCGGTGGACAGCGTGATCGCCGCCGGCGTCGTGGGGCATGCGCTGGCGCGGCTGCCGGACACGGTGAAGGCCTACGCGATGTCCGCTATCACCTGCGGCGAGAGCGACGAGCACCTGGACTTTCCGGGCACGGTCACCTTGACCGGCAAGACCCTGGTGTCTGTCATGACGCAGGTCGGCGAATCGGTTTACCGGTCGGGTTTTCGCAAGCTGCTGATCGTCAACGCGCACGGCGGACCGCCCCAGGTGATGGAGATGGCCGCCTGTGAGCTGCGGCTGCGACCCTGCGACTTCATCGTCGTGCCCACCTCGGCCTGGCGGGTGCCGCACGCGGCAGGCCGCTACCTGTCCGAACGCGAGAAGAAACTGTCGATGCGCGCCGGGCACGCCGAGACGGCGATCATGCTGGCGCTGGCGCCGCACACCGTGCACATGGAGCGCGCCGTCAGCAACTACCCGCCGGAGTTTCCGAGCCCCTTGTTGTCGCCGGACGGACGTCCGGCCTGCGCCTGGACTGCGCGTGATTTCGGCCTGAGCGGTGTGACAGGCGACCCGCTGCCTGCGACCGCGGAGCAGGGGCAGGGGCAGGGGCAGGCGATCATCGAGTCATCAGCCGGCAGTTGGGCCCAGGCGATCACCGAGTCGCATCAGCTGAGCTGGTGCCCCCCGGCATGAAGCCGCGTAGCGCGGCCCACGCTCCAAACTTGTATTGACGCGTCCGGGAATCGCTCCTATCATTACTTAAAGTATCAATTGCTGCAAGCATGGCTAGACCTGAACCACAAAGCCGCCGACACACGCGCGGCGCGATCCTGGAGCACCTGCTGCGCCGCAAAGGTGCTTTCCGGCCCGAGCTTTCTGCCGGGACGTCCCTTACAGACGTCAGTGTCTGGCGGATCGTCTCCGAACTGAGCGTTGAAGGCCTGGTTTTCGCGAGCAGGAGGCGTGCTCCTTATGTGGGTGGCCCGACCTCATTTTTTACCTTGAGTAATGATCATGGCGTGCTTGGGGTTGAACTCTCCAACGGCCGACTTTCGGTCGGCGTGGGCCAACTGGACGGTACGGTGCTGCAGTCCTGGCGCTGCGAGATCCCGGCCGAGGCGGACCAGGTCGGCTTCGAGGGCCGCTGCCGCGAACTCCTCGAGCAGGCGCTCGATCAGCTGCGCCGGCGCGGCCTGAAGCTGGTACAGGCTGCCGTCGCGCTGCCAGGCTACGGAGGGCCGGCGCACCGCCAAAACAAGATCTTCCCGTGGGACCTGCCCCGCATGCGCGCGTATCTGCGCGAGTGCCTGGACCCGGTACCGGTGGAGCTGACGAACTCCGTGATAGCCCAAGCCGCCTGGGACCGCCTTGCGATCGATACCGGCTCACCGGACCGCGACCACCTGTTCGTCTATGTCGGGCATGGCGTTGCGGCGGCCATCGTCTCGGCGGCCGGCGTGCTGGATGCGTTCGCGCCAGTCGAGATGGGGCACGCGGTCGTGCAACGCGGTGGCGCGCGCTGCCGCTGCGGCCATCACGGCTGCCTGGAGGCCTACACCTCCCTTCAAGCGGTCGGTGAGATCCTCGACCTGGACGAGGCGAGCATGCTGGCCCGTGGCGACACTTGGCTGGACCCCGGTGCAATCGGGCCGCGCGAGTTGGCGCAACTGCGCGACCGGCTGGCGCTGCTGGGCCTGGGCATCGGCAACGCGCTGAACCTGTACGGATTGCGCGCCGTGGTCGTTTCCGGCTGGCCCGCGCTGCTGGGGCCGGAGGCGATCGCTGCGGTCTCGCACGGCATCGACGAGAGCCTGCTGGGCGGGATGCAGGACGACGTGATGCTGAGCTTTCGCAATCCGGGGACCGGCACCGATCCGGGTGCCTCGGTGGCCTTCGCAGCCTGGGCCTTCGCCCGTCGTGGCGGCGCCGACCTCCCCGAGGCGACCGCGCTCGCGGCCTGAGCGTCAGAGCCAATCCAAAGCGCCCGCCATGCAACAGAACCCACCACCGGACACGCCTCGTGCATCGAGCGCCATTGCTCGCGCGCTGGCTGCCGCCGAGGGTTGTCCCGGGTTACGGCCCGGTGCGCGCCGCCGCAGAGTTCAACGCGCCCCGGCCGGGTCCGCTGGTTTCCGATGCTGGCCTTTTCAATCGCTACGCACGCCGGCGCTTCAACGATTCCCCGCTGTCATCAACCCTTTCTTGGCCAAGGAGATTTCCCCATGAACTGGATGAAGCAATTTGCTCCGGCTGCCCTGCTGGCCGGC
>JBIKTP010000117.1:0-6834 GCA_044348035.1 Burkholderiaceae bacterium | reverse complement strand
CTTCGAACCGCAGCACGCCGGCAGCCTGGGCGGTACCCGCAGCAGGTGGCGCAACCGGCGCACGGCGGCGGCGCAGCACCGTCTGCAGCCGCGCCACCAGCTCGCGCGGCTCGAAGGGTTTGGGCAGGTAGTCGTCGGCACCGAGCTCGAGGCCGACCACCCGGTCCATCACCTCTCCGCGGGCGGTGAGCATGATGATCGGGATGTCGCTGCCCTTGCGGATGGTGCGGCAGAGTTCGAAGCCGTCCATCTCGGGCAGCATGACGTCCAGGATGGCCGCATCGAACGTTCCACCATGTAGCCGGGCCAGCCCCTCGCTGGGTCGCAGTGCGTGGGTCAGGTCCAGCTCGAAGCGCTGGAAGTAGCGCGCCAGCGGCGCGCCGAGTTGTTCGTCGTCGTCGATCAGCAGGACGCGGTGCATGCCGGATTTTCCCATGCCGCAATGATGCACCAGCCCTGCTGCTGGCGGCCTGTCAGCTCCGGCCCCACCAGCCGCCGCCACGGTGCTGCATGCGCTCGCGCACTTCCTGCTGCTGCTGCGGGTTCAGGCTGTCGTAGAAGTCGGCGAAGGCGCTGATCACCTTCGGCCCGTTGCCCTGCACGGCCTGCGTCTTCTGCTCGAACATCGCCTGGGCGCGCGGCCGGTCGAACTTCGCACCGGCCACCATGGCCTGGAGCTCGGCGCGCGGGTCGGTGTCCTTGCCGCGGAAGGCCGTGCGCGAGGCGATGAGCAGGTCGGCAAGCACATCGAGCTTCTGCTTCTGGGTGGCGTCAAGCGCAAGTTTCTTGCCGATCTTGTCGACCGCCTTGCCGCGCATTTCGGTGATGCGCTCCGCACTCCATTCGCCGCCGTGGCGGCCGTGCGAACCGCAGGCGGTGAGGCCGCCCACCAGCAGGGTGGCGCCCAGGGCGCCGATCAGGGTGCGTTTGATCCAGGTTTTCATGACGGAGGTCCTTTCAGTGACCGGGTTGAACATGACCGTCATGGTGCCGGCGCAGCGGCTGCGGCGGGTGTCGCTGCGGTTTCGGTTCTTTTCGTTTTGTTTCAGCGAAAGCGCTTTTCCAGGTAGGCCAGCAGCGTGCGCAGGGTCTGCGCCTCGCCACCCACCGGTCGCCCGGGGCGGGCTGCATCGTTCCAGGCAAACAGGTCGATGTGCAGCCAGTCCTGCTGCTCGGGCACGAAATGCTCCAGGAACAATGCCGCGTTGATGGCGCCGGCCATCGCATTGCGCCCGGTGTTGACGATGTCGCCGATGCTGCTCTCGATGCCACCCTTGTACGGCGCCCACAGTGGCATGTGCCACAGCGGGTCGTCCAGCGCCAGGCCGAGGTCGACCAGCTCGCGGGCGGTGTCCATGCGCCGGCAGAACAGGGCGGGCAGCTGCGGCCCCAGCGCCACACGGGCGGCGCCGGTCAGCGTGGCCAGGTCGATGATCAGTTCGGGGTGGCCCTCGGCGGCGTAGGCCAGTGCGTCACACAGGATCACGCGGCCTTCGGCGTCGGTGTTGCCGATCTCGATGTGCAGGCCCTTGCGGGTCTTGAACACGTCACCGGGCCGGTAGGCGTTGCCGGAGATGGCGTTCTCCACGGCGGGCAGCAGCACCTGCAGGCGCACCGGCAGCTTGAGCGCCATCACCAGCGCCGCGAGCCCCAGCGCATTGGCGGCGCCGCCCATGTCCTTCTTCATCTGGCGCATGCCCTCGGGCGGCTTGATGTCCAGGCCCCCGCTGTCGAAACAAACGCCCTTGCCGACCAGGCACACCAGCGGGTCGCGCGCCCGGCCCCAGTTCAGCTCGATCAGGCGTGGCGGGCGGCTGCTGGCGCGGCCGACCGCATGGATGGCCGGAAAGTTCTTCTTCAGCAGCGCGTCGCCCACGCTCTCGCGAAACCGGGCGCCGTGCTGCCTGGCCACGAGGCGTGCCGCGCCTGAAAGCTCTTCGGGGCCCATGTGTTCGGCAGGCGTGTTGACCAGGTCGCGGGTCGCGGCGATGGCCGTGGCCAGTGCGATGCCGCGCTGCGCATCCGGGCCGGGCGAGAGGTGCAAACGCGCCGGCGCGCGGCGGCGGGCCTTGTACAGGTCGAACTCGTAGCTGCCCAGTTCCCACGAGAGCGCGGCCTGTTCGGCCGGCACGGCCAGCCCCTGGCCGGACAGGCAGTAGTCGCCCTCTGGCAGTGCCGTGGGCAGGGCGGCCAGCACAAACGGATGGTCGGCCCGGGCGGCACCTGCAAAAACCTGGCCGAGCCGCCCCTGGCCATCAGGCACCAGCGCATGGCTGTCTGCAGCGCCCGAGAAGCCGGTCGTCTTGAGCCAGTTGCGGGTGGCCGCCGGCAGCGCGGCAGCCAGTTTCGGGAAACCGGCGCTGTCCACCACGGTGATGGGGACGGCGCCTGCGGGCAGGGAGGTGTGGAGTTGGACTGTCATGCCGGCAATGGTAGTGCAGTGGTGCGCTGCTGCTTCGCTGGTTGGTTCGTGCACGCGGTCGTGGCCGGTTGGCCAGCGCGCCGGGCGTCCGCGCCGGGGCGCTTGCGCGCTCGCGCAGATGCCGTTTGTGGCGCGCCATGGGGCTGGCGCGACCGCCATGGCATGTGCGCGTGACTCTGTGGCATGCGCGAATGAGCTCCAGCGCCCCGGCGCGGCCACCCGGCACGCCCGCGAGGCTGGGATTGGTGCTCCTGCAGTGGGGAACCGCTCCTCGGCGCCTGCGTGCCCATCATGCCGGCAAAAGAAGAGGTAGCTCCTGTGCCAGCACGCCAGGCATCTCGGGCGCGTGGGGTGGCTGCGCCGGGCGGACGGAATTATTCGCGCATGCCACAGAGTCACGCGCCCAGACCACGGTGGTCGCGCCAGCCCCATGGTTCGCCACAAACAGCATCTGCGCGATTGGAGTCCGTCCGGCGCAGACGCCCCACGTGCCTCGCCCAGCACCACCGAGTGCCGAAGGTGAGGCAGCGGCGACCCAGGAAATTGTGCTAGCCCAGCGGCGTGGACTCCATGAATACGACGATCGCCGCAGCCACCTCCGGCCCGCGGTCTTCCTGAAGGAAATGGCCGGCATTGCGGGTGATGGCGTGGGGCTGGCCCTGCGCGCCCGGAACCCGCTTCTGCCAGACCTTGTAGCCGCCACGCGTGATCGGAT
This sequence comes from Burkholderiaceae bacterium, assembly GCA_044348035.1. Classification (GTDB taxonomy): domain Bacteria; phylum Pseudomonadota; class Gammaproteobacteria; order Burkholderiales; family Burkholderiaceae_C; genus CAISIP01. The sequence continues at coordinate 3,697 of JBIKTP010000117.1, read as the reverse complement.
CGCGGTTGCTGAACAGCGTCAGGAAGGGCTTGTCCCAGCGCTCGAAAACGGCCCAGGCCCGCTCGTTGTTGGCGCGCTCCGGGTCGTCCGGGCTGGTCGGCACGAAGCCGGGGAACAGCCGCGCGGCGACGCGGTACCTTCTGGAGGGAAACGGCGCATCGTAGGCCGCCACCTCCCGTGGCGTGAGGCCGTGCACACACCCCGCCTTGACAATGCGCCCGATCGGGAACCAGGGGCTGAACCGCGCAAACGCGCGCCAGATCCTGAACGCCCTGGGCACCGGCTCCAGGCCGGTCGGCAGGCCTCCGTTGGCCAGCACGATGCGGTCGAAGCGCTTGGGCATCTCGGCGGCCAGCCGCAGGCCGATCAGCGAGCCCCAGTCCTGGCAGAACAGCGTGATGTGGCGCAGATCCATCTCCTCGAGCCAGGCGCGCATCCAGGTCACGTGGTTGAGGTAGGAATAGTCGCGCCTGCGCGCCGGCTTGTCGGAGCGGCCGAACCCCACCAGGTCGGGCGCTACCACGCGCAGGCCGGCGGCCAGCAGCACGGGAATCATCTTGCGGTACAGGAAAGACCAGGCCGGCTCGCCGTGCATCAGCAGCACCACCGGCGCATCGCGCGGCCCTTCGTCGATGCAGGCTACCCGCAGTTCGGCAATACGGACGTAGCGTGGCGTCCACGGAAAGTCGGGCAGGTCGGCAAAATGCGCCTCGGGGGTGCGCAGGATGTGGGTGATGATCGGCAGCTTTTGCATGGGCGGGCGTCTCAGAAGCGATTGTCGAACAGGACCTCGGTGGAGCCGGCAGGCAGGCTTATGAAGTCGCCGTCGGTGCCGACCCGGATCGGGCCGTCGAAGATGTCCGCCGCCTTGCCGAGGAAGGCCGCCTCCATGCCGGGCAGGGGCAGCGCCGGCACGATGTGGTTGAGCAGCAGGAAACGCACGCCCGCGTCCCGCGCGACTTCGGCCGCCTGCTCTGGCGTCGTGTGGTAGTTCTGGATGTCGTTGAAGATCTTCTTCAGCCGGGGCCGGCCGACCGCACCGGCGCTGCGTTCGAGCACGGCCACGAGTTCCTCCGACAGGGCCTCGTGCACCAGCAGGTCCGCGCCGAGGGCTTCGCGCTGGACGGCGGCCGACTTGCGGGTGTCGCCGCTGAGCACCACGCTGCGGCCCTTGTACCGGATGCGGTAACCCACCGACGGGTGGATCGGCGCATGGTCGACGCTGAAGGCGGTGATTTCCAGATCGCCCTCCTTCAGCACCACGGTCGGAATCTGCAGCGCCAGTGCGAACGGCCGGGCGGTGCCCCCGAAACCGCTGGCCGGCACGGTGGCGTCCCCATGGTGGGCGACGCGGTAGTGCTGGTCCTGGGCATAGGCCTGGCGCAGCCCGGCGACCACCTGGTCCACCCCGGGGGGACCATAGACCGGCACCGGCGCGGTGTTGCTGGTGGTCACCCAGCGCTGCAGCATGAGTTCGCCCAGCCCGTCGATATGGTCGCTGTGGAAATGCGTCAGGAACACCGCCTCGACATGGCCGAGCACGAAACCGAGGCGGCCGATGTTGCGCGCGCTGCCGCTGCCCGCGTCGAACACGAACAGGCGCTTGCCGGCCACCACCACGGTGCAGGGGCCGGCGCGCTGAGGATCCGGAAACGGCGAACCGGCGCCGCACAGGGCCACATGCAGGCCGTCGGGCAGGCCCGGCATCACATCGGCAGCGATCCGGCCGGGCGCTATCCGTTCGGCGACCAGCACGCTCAGCGGCGCGCGAAAGACATAGGCCCCACCCACCAGGATGGCGGCCACGATGGCCAGCGGGAGCAACAGTTTGCGCATGGTCTTCACACTCCGAAAATACGGGCCAGGCGCACCATCACGCCCTGCGCCCAGGGCGCGACATAACGCAGCTTCGGCCGGCTTGCCTCGCAGGCCCGCACGATCTGCGCCACGATGGACCGTGTGTCACGGGCCTCCAGCCAGGCGAAGGTGCGTTTTTCCCGAGCCTGCATCCGGGCCGCCTGCGCGTGAAAGTAGGACGTCTCGCCCATCCAGGCGTATTTGCGCTGCGCCATGGCCTGGTTGAAACCGGTGTGGATGGCGCCAGGCTCGATCAGCGCCACATGCACATTGCAGCGCAGCTGGTCCAACTCGGCGCGCAGGCCGGCGCCAGCGGCCGACAGGGCGAACTTGGTCATCGCGTAGGGCATCAGGAAGGGCATCGGAATCCGGCCGGCGATCGAGCTCACGAACAGCACCGTGCCCCTGCGCCGCGCGATCATGCCGCGCAAGGCCAACTGCGTCAGCTCCAGCGTGGCGAATACGTTCACCTCGAAGGCCTGTCGGATGCGGTCCACGTCGACCTCGGCCAGGGAGCCGGATTCGCCGACGCCCGCGTTGTTGAGCAACACGTCCAGCGGTTGCTTCAGGATCTGCGAGCGGTCGCTGGCCGAGGTGATGTCGAGCTTCATCACCTCGATGGCCGGCGCACGGTTGCGGCAGGTTTCGCGCAGTGCATCGGCCTGGGCCTCGCTGCAGGTCGTGGCGATGACACGGTGCCCGCGCGCCGCCAGGGCGAATGCGGCATCGCGGCCGATGCCGCTGCCCGCGCCGGTGATCAGGATCGTCTTGCAGGTCATGAGGTACCTCCGCGCTTTGCGCTGGGGTGCCGAGCGCCTCCGGGCGGCCGTACGGTGCTCATTGCACAAACACCCGGGCCACGCGGCCCATGGAGCTCCAGTAGAAGTCGCGGGACCAGCCGGTGGAGGGAAACACCACCCCCTGGGTCAGGCCGCCGGTGCGCACCCGCGCGCGCTCGGCGCCGGTGCGGATGTCCAGCACCACGACCTCCTCGCCCAGGCGCCGGTAGTCGTTGATGACCACCTCGCCGGTGTCGGGGTACAGCAGCATGTGGCTGGCACACCCGAACGGCTGCCTGCGCCACAGCGCCGTGAGCGTGCCGGTCTGCGGCGCCCTGTGCCAGGCCTGCAGCACCCGGTTGGCCGAGTCATAGGCCAGCACGATGCTGCGCGCCGCATCCACCAGCGGCGGGTTGGTGATGCTGCCGCCTGCCAGGCCGCAGACCGGCAGGGCTTCATGGTCGTGCGCATCCTGCAGCGAGACGCGCAGCAGGCGGTTGGGCGTGCGGCTTACGCCAGCGCCGACCATGGTCCGGACATAGCGGTGCCGGCCGTTGTCCATGAACCAGGCGTTGTCGCCATCGATGACGGCGTCCCATCCGTAACTCTGGCCGGTCGCGCCGATGTAGTCCCAACGCCAGCCGGGGTCGGCCACCAGCTGCGCCTGTGTGTCGCTCCAGTGGTAGCGCATCACCGAGCGCACGCCCACCACATAGACGGTGTTGCCGACCGCGCTCAGCCGCGCGACCGAAGGCTCCGGGCACAGGGTGTCGGCAGCGGCCGGCGCCAGCGCGTCGGGGTCGATGACCGACAGGCGGGCAGGCGCGCTGTCCGACAGGTTCTTGGTGACGAGCAGGCCGTTGTCCAGCAGCACGAAGGAGTTGTAGGCGGCGTCCACGGGCAGGCGCACCGAGCCTTGCAGCGCGCACTGGCGCGAGAGCCGGTGCAGGTAGCGGCCGTACACGACGTAGATCAGGCCGTTGCGGTGCAGGGCCATGCCCCCGGGCCACATCGGCCCGCCAGGCAGGCGCGGGGAGCGCTCCACAGGCTGCAGGGTGTGC
>JBIKTP010000116.1:0-6847 GCA_044348035.1 Burkholderiaceae bacterium | reverse complement strand
TGGGCGATCGGCCAGGCGGTGGCGGTGGGAACGCAGATCGATATCCTGCTGGACCCGCGCCGCGGGCGCGACGGCGCGTTCCCGGAACTCACGCTGTTCGACTGCCATGCCTGCCACCACCCGATGGCCGACACGCGCTGGAAACCGGTCGGGACCTTTGGCCGCAGCATCAGCCCCGGCCTGGTGCGGCTGAACGACTCCAGCATGCTGATGCTGCGCCTGATCCTGCGCCAGATCGACCCGGCGCTGGGCGAGCGCTTCGTGCAGGGGGTGGTGCAGCTCAACCATGCGGTGGCCGGCACCGGCGACATGGCCGAGCGGGCCCGCGCCGTGAAGGCGCTGGCCGACGAAGCGGCCCAGCGCATTGTCCGCACCGGTGTGACCAGCGAGAACCTGCGCGGCATGGCCCTGGCCCTGGTGGACGACGGCATTGCCGGCGCCTATTCCGACTATGCCGGCGCCGAGCAGGCCGCGATGGCGCTGGGCAGCGTGGTGAACACCCTGCACAAGCTCGGGCAGCTCAAGTCGGCGGCCAGCCTGAACCAGGGGCTGGCCCATCTGCGGGCTGGCCTGGTACACGACGAAGCCTACAAGCCTGCCGACTTCCAGAACCGGCTGCGGACCTTCCGACCCCTGGTGGCCATGCCACTGGCCACCCGCTAATGCAGAAGGCGGCTTCATGATCACACCCTATACCGTCGCCATCATCGGGTCTGGCCCTGCCGGCCTGTCGGCAGCAGCCCATGCGGCCCGGCTGGGCCTGAACCACATCCTGCTGGAAGCGCAGCCGCACCTGGCCGACACGATCTACAAGTACCAGAAGGGCAAGCATGTGATGGCCGAACCGGCCTATCTGGACCTGCGCAGCCCGATGAGTTTTGCGGCCGGCACCCGCGAGAGCATCCTGAACAAATGGGACGACGAGATCGCCGCCCTGGGTGCGGTGATCCAGCACCGGGCCGCCGTCAGTGCGATCCAGGGGCGCAAGGGGTGTTTCTGGATCACGCTCGAATCGACCGAGCTGATCTGCGCCGAGCAGATCGTGCTGGCCATCGGCATGCAGGGCAACCTGCGCACGCTCGGGGTGCCGGGCGAGAACCTGCCGAACGTGCAATACCAGCTCGACGACCCGCGTGCCTACGGCGGCGAAACCATTGTCGTGGTGGGTGCTGGCGACGCTGCGATCGAGAACGCGCTGGCCCTGGCCGACAACGACAACCGCGTGATCCTGCTCAACCGCAACGAGGAATTCAGCCGCTGCAAGGAGGGCAACCTGTCGGCTATCCAGGCGGCCGTGCGCGATAGCCGGTTGGCCGTGCGCTACCGCACCAGCATCGACCATGTGGACGCGCTGGAGGCGCCGGCCGGCGCGCCGGTGATGGACCCCAACCGCACGATGATGGTCTCGGTGGTCGACCTGTCCAAGCGCCAGGCGCGCAAGGGGGCGGCCGGGCCCTCGCTCAAGGTGGTTCTCAACACGCCGTCCGGCGAAGAGGTGGTGGAATGCCACCGCGTGATCGCCCGGCTGGGGGCGATCCCGCCACGCAAGCTGGTGGAGAGTTTCGGCGTGCGTTTCTCCAGCAGGGACGCGACCGCGTTGCCGGAGCTGTCGCCGACCTACGAGTCCAGCGTGCCGGGCCTGTATGTGGTGGGCGCACTGGGCGGTTACCCGCTGATCAAGCAGGCGATGAACCAGGGCTTCGAGGCCATCGAGTGCATCTGCGGGCGCCCGGTGGTGGCGGCGGACCAGCCGCTGCTGGAAAAAAAGTTCGCAGCAGTCATCGCGGCCACGGCCAAGCTGCACACGGTGGAGGATGTGCTGGCGCTGGTGTCGACCAACATGCCATGGATGCGCGGGCTCAATGCGCTGCAGTTGCGCGAATTCATGCTCGAGAGCGACATTCGCATGCCCCGGCAGGGCGAGCTGGTGTTCGAGCGCAACGACTATTCCAACTCCTTCTTCAGCATCGTGCGCGGCCAGGTGCAGATCGAGGGGGCAGAGGCCGAGACCGGCGGTGCGCCGGTGCTGCTGGGCACGGGCAACTTCTTCGGCGAGCTCGGCCTGATCTCGGGGCGCAGGCGCTCGTCCACCGTGCGTGCGGCCGAGCGCTGCATCCTGGTGGAGACACCGCGCCGGGCCATGCTCAAGCTGCTGGCCTCGGTGGACTCGGTGCGCAAGGAACTCGACCTGGTGGCGCTGCGCCGCGCCGTGCGCAAGTATGTGGCACCCGACATCACCGAGGCGGACCTCAGCACCCTGATCGAGGGCTCGCAGATCCGCCACTTCAAGAGCGGCGAGGCGCTGTTCAGCGAAGGCGACAAGTCCGACGGCCTGTACCTGATCCGCAAGGGCTCTGTGATGGTCTCGCGCACATTGGGTGGCCGGGAGGTGGTGCTGTCCTACGTGTCGGCCGGCAACTATGTGGGCGAAATGGCGCTGGTGCAGGATGCGCCCCGCTCGGCCACGGTGCGCGCGGCCGTGCCCACCGAGACCATCGTGCTGATGGCCGACAAGGTCACCGCGCTGATGGCCAGCAACACCGCGATGCGCGGCAAGCTCGACGACCAGTACCTCGCGCGCATGGAGGCCAACCAGGCCATGACCTCCAACCTGGCCTCGGGCAACCTCATTTCTTTCCTGCTGCAGCAGGGTGTGGGCGAGGCCACCGACGTGCTGCTGATCGACGAGTCGCTGTGCATCCGCTGCGACAACTGCGAGAAGGCCTGCGCCAGCACCCACGGCGGCACCTCGCGCCTGGACCGCGAAGCCGGTCCGACCTACGCCAACCTGCATGTGCCCACCTCGTGCCGGCATTGCGAGCACCCGCACTGCATGAAGGACTGTCCGCCAGACGCGATCCGCCGGTCACCCGGCGGCGAGGTCTACATCACCGATGCCTGCATCGGCTGCGGCAACTGCGAGAAGAACTGTCCGTACGGCGTGATCCAGATGGCCCCACTCGATGGCGGTCGCGGCATCCAGAGTCTGTGGGCCTGGCTCGCCCTCGGCCTGGGCCGGGAGCCCGGCACGACGCGGGCGAAACCGGTAGCGAAGGCCCCGGTGGGCAAGGGCCAGGAAAGGCCCGCCGAGATCAAGAAGGCCGTCAAGTGCGACATGTGCCGTGACATCCGCTCCGGCCCGGCCTGTGTGCGTGCGTGCCCGACCGGTGCCGCCCTGCGCATCAGCCCCGAGAAATTCCTGGACTACGCGGGACAGGGTCACTGAGCGGCACCTCCGGCTGCAGCCCCGACGCGCTGCGTCTCGAGCGCAATGGCGTGCTGGCTGGGTGTCCTGCGACATCACCAACCGGCCACGGGCAAGGCGGCGGCCAGGATGTCGCATGTGTGGGAACTGGACGGCGTGTATCTGGGGTGCGGGGTTTGCACAGCACGCACCCGTTACCGCCCCCAGGCCGGATCCAGATGCGACTGCGACAGCACCCGCAGCAGCTCCCGGTTGACATCCGCGATGTCGACTCCGTGGGTGTCGCACAGCCCTGGTACGGTGGGCATCTGAGGGTATTCGAGCGCTTCCGCCAGTTCGAGGTAAGGCGCATAGGGCCCACGGTGGCTGATGATGCCCTCCAGCACCCGCTCGGATAGCGGGATATGTTGCACCGCCTGCAGCAGCGGCTCGCCCACCAGCAGGTCGATCTGTGCCAGCCGCGCGCACAGGGAAACCTCATGGCGCAGGCGCACTTCGTCGCCGGCGTCCAGCAGGTGCTCCACCAGGCGGGCGCGCACGACCATCGCGCGGCGCACCGGCAGCAGTTGAGGGTCTTCGGTGGCCCCGGCCAGTTGCTCGCCCAACCACTGGCGGAAGCGCGACATGCCCAGCACCATGATGCCCTGGCGCAGGGCTTCGACGCCGTCGCGCAGATTGAATACGGCCGAATTGGCGTAGCGCAGGAAGCGGTAGGCCAGCACCGGGTCGTCGCCCAGCAAGCCTTCGATGACTTCGAGCGAGGCGTCGGCCTCGGCGGCGGCCTGCAGCCTGACCACGGTGCGCAGGTCGGGCGGCACGCGGTTCTGGTGGGCCTGCAGCACGTCCTCGACAGGCCAGCCGGCCACTCCCCAGGCGTCGCGCTGGTCCAGGCAGTGGGCGGCCAGCACGCGGTTGGGCACACCTTCGTAGATCTGGTCGGGCAGGACCGGGCTGTCGGCCGGCTGGGATGCGCGGTCGGGGTGGAGTGCGGCGCGTGCACCCTGCAGCACCTCGCCGGGATTCAGGCAGACCATGCCGCGCAGAAAATCGGCGGCGGTGTCCAGGCTTTCGCGCTCGGCATGCTCACCACGCCACAGCATCGACACCTGCCGGTGGCGCGCGCCGTGCACCCGGTGGGCGATCTGCGGGTCGGCCATCCAGGCGCCGGGCACGGCGATCCAGGGGCTGGTGGAGTTGGCATGCAGCAGCAGATCGGCCAGCAATTGCGGCGACTGCACCGACAGGATCAGCTGGGGGGATTGCAGCGACCAGGCCTGGATGAGCGTGCGCAGCAGGTGTTCGGCGTCCACCCGCGCTTCGCCCGGCGAGTCGATGAACAGCTGCACCGCCGCGATCTGCCGCAGCCGGTTCCACACCAGCTGGTAGCCCAGTGTAAGGTGGCCGAGGACCGAAGGTGACATGGTCAAGGGAAGGATCGTGTCCTAGGTGATGAAGTTGAACAGGGTCAGTTTCTGGATTTGAGCATAAGACTGCAGCGCCGCCTGGTAACCGGTCTGGAATCTGTTGAAGTCCGAAATGCCCTTGGCCATGTCCAGGTCGACCGCCCGCGAGCGGTCTCCCTCCAGCGACAGCGCGCGCGCGCCCTGGGTGTTGGTGATGGCATCGGCCCGGTTGAGCCACTCGCCGGCCTGGCCGCGCGCCGATTGCATGCGCGCCAGCGCGGCGTCGATCTCGACCAGTGCCAGGTTGACGGTCTGGGTGAGCTTGTTGCCGCCAGGCGCATTGCTGATGCTGGCGATGGCGTCGTCCAGCACCTTGAACACGTCCGTCTGTACGCTGGGTGCGACGCTTATTGTGTCGCCATTGGCGGGCGCTCCATTCACGACGATCGACAGGCCGTCGAACAGGATCGGGGTGCCTTCCTTGTAGGGCTGGGCGGTGGACACGGTGGCGGCCGCAGTGGTGTCGACCACGTCGTAAGTGGTCACGCCGTTGACGACCGAGAACGTCACGCTGTAGCTGTTGCCGGTCTGCGCGCTCGGGGTGACCACCGAGCCGGCGTCGCTCCAGGCGGTGCCGGTGTTGGTGCCGCCAAGCGAGACCTTGAAGACACCGTTGCCAGTGGGCACGTCCATCCAGATGGCCTGGCCATCCATTGCGCCGGGCAGGGCTGTGGCGGTCGCGGCGCGCTGCCCGGCCGTGGCCTGGAAGCTCACGCCGGGCGTGGTGTCGGCAAACGGTGCGCCGGAGCTGCCCAGCCCGCCGAACAGCGCGATACCGTTGCCGTCGGTGCGGTTGGAGAGCGCAAACAGCTGGTCGCGCAGGCTGGCGATCTGGTTGGCGATGGTGGCGCGGTCGCGTGGCGAGTAGCCGGCATTCAATGCCGAGATCACCAGATCGCGCGAACCCTGTACCAGCGTGGTGGCCTCGCCCAGCGCCGACTCGGCGGTGGCCAGTGCGGCGCGCTGGGATTCGAGGGCGCGCTGGTCGACATCGATGCGAGCCAGACGGGTCATCACGCGCTCGGCCTGTGCAGCCGCAACCGGGTCATCGCTGGGGCGGTTGACGCGCTGGCCGGTGCCGATTTTTTCCTGCTGCTGGGAAAGATCGGACTGGCGTTTGTACAACTGCTCCAGGGCGTTGTCGTAGGTGTTGGCGGTGGCGATGCGCATGGTGCTGCCCTGTCTTAGAAGTCCAGGCTGCGGATCATGGTGTCGAACATGGTCTGCGACACCTGCAGTATTTTGGCCGAAGCCTGGTAGGCCTGCTGGAACTGCAGCAGCTTGGCGGCTTCCTCATCAAGGTTGACGCCGGCGATGGATGCCCGGTCGGTCTCGACATTGCGGGCGATGGTCTCTGAGATTCCGGCGCTGAAGCCGGCGCTTTGCACCCGAACGCCGATGCTCGACATCAGCCCGGCATACCCGTCGGTGACGGCAGCGCCATCGAACATGGCCAGGTCGCGCAGCGCGAGCATGGCTTCCGCGTTGCCGGCGCTGGTGTTGGGGAAGGCATTGGCTGCCACCGTGTAGACGTCGCCGGGCTTAGGGCTTCCCTTCAGGGTCAGGCTCCAGCCGTTGAACTGGATGGGCTGGCCGGGAGTGTAGGACACGCCCGTCGGGTCACCCGTGCCAGTGCCCGTCACGTCGAAGCTGCCGATGCCGGTGAATGTGAGGGTGACGGTCTGCGTCAGGTTTGCATCCGCGTTTCGCGGCAGCAGGCTCTGCAGGGTCAGCGTGCCCTGATTGCTGGTACCGGCGCTGGCCGCCACCGGGCTGGCCACTGCAAGGTTGCGAGGCGAAGAGAAGTTCGTGTCAATGGCCAGCGCCGCATTGCGCAGCGGCGTGATCAGGAAGCGGTCACCAGCCGCCGGGGCGCCGGTCAAGTTCAGGCTCAGGCCGTCGATCAGCACCGGTACCGTGGTGAATGGCACGACCTGCCCGTCGAGCACCCGCCGCACGGCGCCGGTGGTGGCGCTTGAGAATGCCACTTCATAGTCCGACGCAGCCAGCGACGTCGTGCCGCTGGTGGGGGTGGTCTGTATGCTGAAGCCCATCGACGCCCCGCCGGTGTTGGCGCTGGACGGCAGCCCCACCGGCTCCAGACCGAGCGCGAACAAGGCCTGTCCGGGCGCGCCGGTCTGGTCCAGCCCCAGGGCATGCTGTTCGTTGATCCTGGTGC
>JBIKTP010000115.1:0-6868 GCA_044348035.1 Burkholderiaceae bacterium | reverse complement strand
CCCCTCGCCTTTTTCCACGCCGACGATCAGCGACAGGTCGAGCCCGAGCGACTCGAAGACCTCGCGGGCCATGGCCACCTGACCTTTGCCACCGTCGACCAGAACCAGATCTGGCATGCGGCTGCCGTCACCGGCAGGGGCCGCGCCGTCCGCGGGTTCCCGCAGCGCATCGGCCAGCCGGCTGTAGCGCCGTGTGAGCACCTGGCGCATGGCCGCGTAGTCATCGCCCGGGGTGATGCCGTCGATCGTGTAGCGACGGTACTGCGCCGCCTGCATGCGGTGGTTCTGAAACACGACGCACGACGCCTGCGTCGCCTCGCCCGCGGTGTGCGAGATATCGAAGCATTCGATGCGCAGGCGGTCGAGGTCATCGATGGCGAGGTCCAGGGCCTGGGCAAGCGAGCGGGTGCGCGCCTGCTGCGAACCTTCCTCGGCCAGAAGCCTGGCCAATTGCAGACCGGCATTGGTCTGGGCCATTTCCAGCCAGATGCGGCGCTGCTCCCTGGGCTGGTGCACCACGCTGATCTTGACACCCGTCTGCACCGACAGGGCCTCGACCAGCTCCGCACGCACCGGCGCGCTGGTCACCAATGAGGGTGGCACCGGCACATCGAGGTAGTGCTGGGCCACGAAGGCTTCCAGCACCTGGCATTCCACCGACAGCGTCACGCTGGCGGCATCTTCGTCCTCGGCCTCCATTCCCGCGGCCTCCTCGACGTGGGCCGGGAAGTACGGCCGGTCACCGAGGTGGCGACCGCCTCGCACCATGGCCAGGTTCACGCACGCGCGCCCGCCCTCCACCTTCACGGCCAGAATGTCCACATCCCGGTCCGAGACGTTGTCCACCGACTGCTGGTGCAGCACATTCGACAGCGCGGCGACCTGGTCGCGCAACTCCGCGGCCTGCTCGAACTCCAGGCGCTCCGCATGGGCCATCATGCGCGACTCCAGCAGTTCCAGCACCTGGCGGGCATCTCCACGCAGGAAGCGCTCGGCATGGGCCACATCCCGGGCATAGTCTTCTGCGGCAATCAGGCCGACGCAGGGGCCGGAGCAGCGCTTGATCTGGTACAGGAGACAGGGCCGGGAACGGTTGCTGAACACCGCGTCCTCGCACGTCCGCAGCCGGAACAGCTTCTGCAGCAGCAGGATCGCCTCCTTCACCGCCCAGGCACTCGGATAGGGCCCGAAATACCGGTGCCTCTTCTCGACCGAACCGCGGTAATACGAGACGCGCGGGTACCCACTGGCAGCGGGGCTCTGCGCCGCCTGCGCCGACGGGGGCGGGACCTTGCTGCGCAATGGTTTGTCGCCAGCGCCCGGACCACTGAGCTTCAGGTAGGGGTAGCTCTTGTCGTCCCGGAACAGGATGTTGTAGCGGGGGGCCAGGGTCTTGATGAGGTTGTTTTCGAGCAGCAGCGCCTCTGCCTCGGACCGCACCACCGTGGTCTGCATGCTGCTGATGCGCCCCACCATGTGGCCGATCCGGGTGCCGCCATGCAGGTTGCGGAAGTAACTCGTGACCCGCTTCTTCAGGTTGATGGCCTTGCCGACATACAGCACTGCGCCCTGGGAGTCGAAGAATCGGTAGACACCCGGCAGGGGTGGCAACGACGCCACCTCCGACAAGAGTTGATCCGGACGCTCCGTCGTCTTCGGCACCACTTCATTTGGCGCAAGGTCCGCCGGGACTTCGGGCAGGGACGTGGTCGGGCGGGATGGTGGGCTCGTGCTCATAGGCCCGTATTGTGGACAATCCGCGGCGTGGCTTCCTTGTACTCCTGGGATATCTTCTGCCGGGTGATCGACAACTTAGGCGACATCGGCGTGTGCTGGCGTCTCGCTGCAGACCTGGCTGGCCGGGGCCATCGCGTACGGCTGTGGGCGGATGACCCGTCGGCTCTGGCCTGGATGGCCCCCGGCGCACGGGAAGGTCATTGGCCCGGCGTGCAGGTGCTGCACTGGACAGAAGCGATGGCACCCGCCGACCTTGCCGGCCATGGACCGGCCGATGTGTGGCTGGAAGGTTTCGGATGTGAGCCCGACGCCGCCCATCTGGCCCGTTGTCAGGAAGCCTGGACGGCTGGCACGAACACGCCGCCCGTCTGGATCAATCTCGAATACCTCTCGGCCGAACCGTTCGCGACCCGCGCGCACGGCCTGCCCTCCCCCATTGCACAGGGCCCGGCGCGGGGACAGACGCGCTGGTTTTTCTATCCCGGCCTGACGCCCGCGACCGGTGGCCTGCCGCGGGAGCCAGACCTGAGCGCGCGCCTGGCGCGATTCGACCGCGGCGCCTGGCTGGCACAACAGGGAATCGCATGGTCGGGCGAGCGCCTGGTGTCGCTGTTCTGCTACGAACCGGTGGCATTGCCAGACATGCTGCTGAAGCTGGAGCATGCAGCCCGTCCGACGCACCTGCTGGTAGCGCAGGGGCGTGGCGCGCAGGCGGTACGGTCCCACCTGGGCCGTGGCCTTGATCAGCCAACCGATGCCGCACAGACCGGCTGGTCGCGCGGCGCGCTGACGGTGAGCTTCCTGCCAGCGCTTCCCCAGACCGAATATGACCACCTTCTGTGGACCGGCGACCTGAACTACGTGCGTGGCGAAGATTCCTTCGTGCGCGCCCTGTGGGCTGGCAAGCCCTTTGTGTGGCAGATCTATCCCCAGCATGACGGCGCCCACCAGGCAAAACTGCTGGCCATGCTCGATGCGCTCCAGGCGCCGATGTCCTGGCGGGACTACCACCTGGCGTGGAACGGCCTGACTCCCGGGCCATTGCCGGAGCCGGATCCTGAGGCCTGGGCCGCCGCGGCCGGTTTGGCCCGCAGCGCCCTGCTGGCGCAGTGTGACCTGTGTGAGCGGCTGTGCGAGTTTGTCGAACGCGTTCGCCAGACCCGAAGCAGCGCCACGAAACAAAGTTAAAATCCGAGGCTTTGCAGAATTTCGCTGGCCACAAGGGGCCTGCCCGCAATCATCCGTCGCGAATCGCGCAACTCGCCGTGTTGTCCTCCTCATCGCAAGCCTGCGCCCCGCACTAACTGGGAACACCTTATGAAAATCGCTCAAGAAATCCGTGCCGGCAATGTGATCATGCATGGCAAGGACCCCATGGTCGTGCTCAAGACCGAGTACAGCCGCGGCGGCCGCAACTCGGCCACCGTACGCATGAAGCTCAAGAGCCTGCTGAACAACTTCGGAACGGAAGTCGTTTTCAAGGCCGACGACAAGATGGACCAGGTCATCCTCGACAAGAAGGAATGCACCTACTCCTATTTTGCCGACCCCATGTATGTCTGCATGGACCAGGAGTACAACCAGTACGAGGTGGAGTCCGAAAACATGGGCGACACCCTCAACTACCTCGAAGACGGCATGCCGCTCGAAGTGGTGTTCTACGAGGGCAAGGCGATTTCTGTCGAGCTGCCCACCAGCGTCGAGCGCGAGATCACCTGGACGGAGCCCGCTGTCAAGGGCGACACCTCCGGCAAGGTGCTCAAGCCTGCCAAGATCGCCACCGGTTTCGAGATCGGCGTACCGATCTTCGTGGCGCAGGGTGACCGGGTTGAAATCGACACACGCACCGGCGAATACCGCCGGCGCGTCTGAGCGGCCGACAAGGCCCGCCATCGAAGGCTCCCCCGGGAGCCTTTTCGTTTTCCACGCCCCCCGGATCCGTTCGCCCTGACTGATGGAATTTGACTTCAAGCAGATCCATGTCCCGTTTCGCATGCTCCCGGGACTGGCCCGTCTGGGGCCCGATGCGGTCCACCTGACACCGTTGCGACCGGGCAGCCCTTTGCATCTTGAAAAGCTGGCACTTCACCGGCTCGGCGCCACCCGCCATGCAGTCGCAGGGTTCGACGCCACGGACGCCTTGGCCACCCTGCGCGCCCACGCGATCAGGGCTGGCGTCAGCGCCCGGGAAACGGAGCAGCTTCCGCTGGAATTGCAGGTGGAAGAGGATCTGGTCGTGCTGGACACCCGGACAGCCCGCGTGCCCTGGATGTGCGTCAGTGTGCCCAGCCGCTGGGCACCTGAAGAGAAACTGGGCCGCACGCTTGCCGAAGTGCACCAGCCGGTCGCCGATGGCGAGGCCCTGGCGGCGGCTCTGCCGGCCATCCTGCGTGTACTGGGCAGCGGCACCCATTGGGAACGCCATGTCTGGACACTCACACCTTCCCCGAGCTACGACCAGCATCCCCACCGCCATGCGGTCACGCCCTGGCCACAGACCACAGACGCGGAAGAGTTCGCAGGCCAGTGTTACCTGCGCGCCGAGCGCCAGACCTTCATCCCCGTACCAGACGCCCTGGGGCTTGCCGGAAAGCAGACCCTTTTCACCATCCGCGTCATGGTCGAGCCACTGTGCTCGGCAGTCAGAAGCGCCAGCGATGCCTTGCGCCTGCACGACGCCCTGGAGTCGATGAGCGACGCAGTCCTGGCCTACAAGAATCTGGCCACGGCACGCCCGCTGCTTCTGGAGTGGCTGGCCAGGCGCAGCGCAAATGACAGCACCGGCCCGGCCGCCCTGGTGTAGCCTTCACCCCATGGAGAACACCTCAACAGCCGGTGCGCCGCCGTCGACCCTGGCCTTGCGGCGTGTCGGCATCGATACCTACCGCGAGAACGTGGCCTACCTGCACCGGGACTGCGCCATCTACCGGGCAGAAGGCTTCCAGGCGCTGTCGAAGGTCGAAGTCCGGGCCAATGGGGCGCGCATCCTGGCGACGCTCAATGTGGTGGACGACCCCCACATCGTCGGCGTCGAAGAGCTCGGCCTGTCGGAGGATGCCTTTGCGCGTCTGCAGGTCCCCGACGGACATCCTTCCACCGTGCAGCAGGCCGAACCCCCCGCGTCGATGGCTGCCCTGAGGCGCAAGCTGGCGGGTGAGCGGCTGGACCGCCAGGACTTCCTGGCCATCATCAGCGATATCGCGCAAGGCCTCTATTCGAAGATCGAACTGACCGCCTTCGTCGTCGCCACCCACCGCGATGAACTCGACCGCGAGGAGATCTGTTTCCTGAGTGAAGCCATGGTCGCCACCGGGCGCCGCCTGAACTGGCATGAGTCCTTGGTCGTCGACAAGCATTGCATCGGTGGCATCCCCGGCAATCGGACATCCATGCTGGTGATCCCGATCGTCGCCGCACATGGACTGCTGTGCCCCAAGACATCGTCGCGCGCGATCACCTCACCCGCCGGCACGGCGGACACCATGGAAGTGCTGGCGCGGGTGGAACTGGGGGTCGAGCAACTGCAGGCCATCGTGCATGCGCACCGGGCCTGCCTGGCATGGGGTGGCACGGCAGACCTGTCACCGGCAGACGATGTGCTGATCGCGGTCGAGCGCCCGCTCAACATCGATTCGCCGGGACAGATGGTCGCCTCTATCCTGTCCAAGAAGGTCGCTGCAGGCTCCACCCATCTGGTGCTCGACATCCCGGTGGGGCCAACCGCCAAGATGCGCAGCATGGTGCAGGCCCAGCGCCTTCGCCGCCTGTTCGAATACGTCGCCCGACACCTGGGGTTGACGCTGGAGGTAGTGATCACCGATGGCCGCCAGCCGATTGGCAACGGAATCGGGCCGGTGCTGGAAGCGCGTGATGTCATGCAGGTGCTCCATGGCGACCCGCAGGCACCCCAGGACCTTCGTGCCAAGGCGCTGCACCTGGCTGGCCGCATGATCGAGTGCGACCCCCAGGTCCGCGGCGGCGAGGGTGTCGCCATCGCGCGCGGCATCCTGGAGTCCGGGCAGGCGCTGGCACGCATGCAGGACATCATCCAGGCGCAAGGGGCGACCGGATTCGACTACCGCCATCCGGCGCTGGGGGCATTGAGCTTCGAGGTGCTGGCCCCTGCTGCCGGAGTCGTCATCGGCATCGACAACCTCCAGATGGCGCGTATCGCCCGGCTCGCCGGGGCGCCCAAGGTCAAGAGTGCAGGCGTCGATCTGGTCCGCAAACTGGGCGATGCCGTGGCGGCAGGCGATGTTCTGTACCGCGTCCATGCGGCCTTTCACGCCGATCTGGCCTTCGCGCGGGCAGCGTGCAAGCAGTGCCATGCGTACGCACTGGGCGACGCCAGTGCGCTCCCTCGCGCGTCCGTCGAATTCTGAGGAAATCCGCCATGCTGCTGTACTTCGACGACGAACGGGACGCCGCCCTGCGGCTGGCTGAGGCCGCCTCGCTGCCAGCCTCACGCATTGAACGGCACCGCTTTCCGGACGGCGAGCTCAAGCTGCGCCTGCCAACCGGTTTGCCCCGGCGCGTCACGGTGTACCGCAGCCTCGACAACCCCAACGAAAAACTCGTGGAACTGCTGATCGTGTCGCAGACGGCGCGTTCCCTGGGCGCGATGCAGCTCGACCTGGTCGCGCCCTATCTCGCCTACATGCGCCAGGATATGGAGTTCACGCCCGGCGAAGCTGTCAGCCAACGCGTCATCGGTGGCTTTCTGTCCCGGCTGTTCGACGCGATCGTGACGGTGGATCCGCACCTGCACCGCATCTCCCGGCTGGAGGAGGCCGCCCCTGTCGCACACGCTGTCGTGCTGGTGGGCGCACTTCCACTGTCCGACTACATCGTGCGCCAGCGCGCTTCTCCCCTGCTGGTGGGCCCCGATGCCGAATCGGAGCAGTGGGTCGCCGCTGCGGCGGCGCGTCATGGGCTGGACTACGTCGTGTGCAGCAAGATCCGCAGCGGTGACCGCGACGTGGCGGTCGACCTCCCACCCGCACGCATACAGGGCCGCCCGGCCGTCATCCTGGATGACATGGCCAGCACCGGCCACACCCTGGCGGCGGCGGCGCAGCTGCTGCGTGCAGCAGGCGCGGTATCGGTCGATGCGGCAGTGACGCACGCGATG
>JBIKTP010000114.1:0-6876 GCA_044348035.1 Burkholderiaceae bacterium | reverse complement strand
CTGCATCTGGCATGTACTGCAGTTGCAATTCGTTGTCCGCCACTGGAAAGTACAGGTCTGTTGAACCTGGCAACAGCATGGTCTTGGCCGTGATGGCCCGCAAGGCGGCTGGGTAGTCACCGCGGTAGATCGGGTTGTCGCTGATATCGGAGCGCTGCCAGGTGTCCAGCATGCCAAGCAGGTCGTTGGCGTCAAATTGCAGGAAGTTGGCCTCCCAGAATGCGGTCATGTGGTCGTCTGGCGACGAATGGCCTAATTCACGGTACAGGGCGTTGCGGTAGAACGCTTGCGACGGTCCCCAGCCTGCCCAAACCCGCGCAAAGGCCCGGATGCCGCGCTGTGGCGCATTGCGGTACCAGCCGCCATTGAAATCCGAATCTGCCAGCAGTGCGGCCTTGACACCTTCGAGAAACACCCAGTTGTGCGGTGCAGTCTTGGCAGACGCACACCAAGGCGCCAGCCTCTGCACCATGTCGGGAAAAATCGCCGCCCAGTGGCTGGCCTGCTGTCCACCCATGGAGAACCCGGTGACCAAAGCCAGTTGTCGCACCCCCAGATGCTGCGTCAGCAATCGGTGCTGGCACTGCACATTGTCCCAATGCGTGATGGACGGGAAGTCGGGGCCGTTGCAAGGAGATGGGGAATTTGAGGGCGAGGACGACAGCCCGTTGCAGAACATGTTGACGACCACGATGAAGTAGCGACCGGGATCAAGGGCGTGACCGCTACCAATCATCCCCGCGTAGTCTGCATGGCGTCCACCGTAAAAGGTTGGTACCAGAATCGCATTGTCGGCCTGGCTGTTGAGACGCCCTTGCGTCTTGTAGACAAGCCGCGCGTTGCGCAGGGTCGCGCCGGATTGTAGAAGGACATCACCCAATTCAAATGCATTGCCATCGGTCACGTAGCATCCTCCAAACTTGCTAGAGCGCCGACGTTGCCAGTCGCCCAGGGCATCGGGCCAGCCACCGCCAACCCAACCCGGCCCCCACCGCCGCCAAAACAATAAGTGAACCATAGTAACATATAGTTATCTGTGTGATAATTCGCGGCGAGCGCGAGCCACGTGCAGACACGGTTTTCGTGGTAAGGCCGAACGCAATGAAACCTGATTTTCCAGAGCCAATGGCAACGTCCCAAACCCCCTACACGGACACGCCTGATCCGGATGGCGCCCGTTTGGCAGCCCATATGCCGGGCAGCGCCACTCCACTGCTACGCACCTACCGTCACCTGATCGGTGGCATCTGGTGTGACGCCGCCGGCGGCGAGTGGCTGGAGTCGGTCAACCCGGCAAATGGCGAGGCCTGGGCCTTGATTCCTAGGGGCCGTGCGCCAGACGCCGAGCGCGCCGTGGCAGCCGCGCGCGCGGCCTTCGAGTCGGCGGCGTGGCGCAGCATGACGGCCAGCGCACGCGGCGAGTTGTTGCGGCGGGTCGCGACCTATCTGGAGAGCCATATCGAGGACCTGGCAGTGGTCGAGGCGCGCGACAACGGCAAGCGCCTGGTGGATGTATTGCCCCAGTTGCGCACCCTGCCAAAGTATTTTCATTATTACGCCGGGCTGGCCGACAAGATCGAAGGCGCGGTCATACCGAACGATGTGCCCGGTGTCTTCAACTACACGCGACATGAACCGCTGGGCGTGGTGGTCGCGATCACACCATGGAACTCGCCCTTGATGCTGGCGGTTTGGAAGCTGGCTCCCGCACTGGCGGCCGGCAACACGGTGGTGCTCAAGCCGTCCGAGCATGCCTCGGCATCAACGCTGGAATTGGCGGCACAGCTCCAGGCCGCTGGATTGCCTGCCGGTGTCGTGAATGTGGTCACCGGGCTGGGTGACGAGGTCGGTGCCCCCCTGGTGGAGCACCCCCATGTGGCCAAGATCACGTTCACCGGCTCGGACGCCAGCGGCAAGCGCATCGCGGCTACGGCGGCGGCCGATTTGAAGCGCGTCACCCTTGAGCTCGGTGGCAAATCACCGCAGTTGGTGTTCGACGACGCAGACTTCGAAAATGCCGTGCACGGCGTGTTGTCGGGCATTTTCCTCGCCCTCGGCCAATCCTGCATCGCCGGCTCGCGCCTGCTGGTACATGACAGCATCCACGACCGATTCGTGGAGCGCTTGGTAGCTGGCATGCAGGGCGTGCGTATCGGCGATCCGTTCCACCCCGACACCCAACTGGGACCGGTTGCAAACCGGCCGCAGCACGAAAAGGTACTCGCGTTCATCGAACGGGCCCGTGCCGAGGGAGCTACCTGCGTGCTTGGTGGACACGCCCTGCACCCGGCGGACTGTGGTGTCGGCTGGTATATCGAGCCGACCATCTTCACCAACGTACGGCCCGACATGCAGTTGTACCGTGAAGAGGTGTTTGGCCCGGTGCTGGCCGTGTGCCGCTTCCACACCGAAGACGAAGCGGTGCAGATGGCCAACGATAGTGCCTTTGGCCTGGCAGCAGGTATCTGGACCACCGACATGGCGCGCAGTATCCGGCTGTCGGAGCGCATTGCCGCCGGCACCATCTACGTCAACACCTACCGCAGTGTCAGCACACTGTCGCCGGTTGGTGGCTACAAACACAGCGGTTACGGGCGCGAGAATGGCATCGACGCGATCCGCGAGTTCCTGCAGGTCAAGAGTATCTGGCTGGGCCTGGTACCGATGCCCAACCCGTTTCCTTCATCGAAAGGTTGAAGCCATGTCCACCGTTTCAGGGCAGACCGTGCGCGGAGCCGACATCATTGCGGCCATCAAGCGCAGCGGCATCTCGACCATCGTCGCCCTGCCCGACATCGTGACCAGCGAACATCTGCTGTGGCCGATCTCGCGCGACCCGGAGCTGCGCCTGATCCGCATCTGCAAGGAAGACGAAGGCGTCTCGATTTGCGCCGGCCTGGGCTACGCCGGCGTACCGGCCATGCTCTTGATGCAACAGACTGGTTTGATGGACTCGCTCAATTGCATACGCGGAGTGGCAGTGGAATACGAGTTTGGCCTGTGCGCCATCGTCGGCCTGCAGGGCATGGAGCCGGACCGCACGCCGCCGCAGTCTGACAAATACGGCGTTCGCATCGTCGAGCCGGTGCTCGACGCGATGGGCATCGCGCGTGGCCGCCTGACGCTGCGTGGTGACGAGGATCGCATCCCCGATGCCTTTCGCAACGCGCGCAGCAGCAAGCGCCCGTTCATTTTTCTAGTCACCCGCAGCCCGGAGTAAACCGCCATGATGCGACGCGATGAATGCCTCACGGTGCTGGCCCGCCACCACACCGACCAGATCGTCATACCGGTGTACCAGTCCGCCTTCGAGTGGCGCAGCATCAAGCCCGGGGCCCTCACCTACCTGGGGTCCGGTGCCATGGGCCAGGCCTCATCACACGGCCTGGGTATGGCGCTGGGTCGGCCAGACAAACGCGTGATCGTAATAGACGGCGACGGCAGCCTGCTCATGAACTTGGGCTCTCTGGTGACCATCGCCGAGGCCGCACCGGCCAACCTGGTGCATTTTGTCTGCCAGAACAACACCTACGAAGCCAACGGCTTTCACCCGATACCAGGGGCCAACAAGGTCAGTTTTGCCGGTTTCGCGCGTGCAGCCGGGATCGAGAAGGTCTACGAGTTTGACGATCTCGCCGACTTCGACCGGCGTATCGATGCGGTGCTCGGGGAGCCGGGACCGGTGTTTGTGGTGCTCAAGGTTGTGGCGGGAAAACCCTACCCGCAGGACTGGTCAGTCATCCACAGTGGCGCCTTGCGCCAGCAGTTTGCCGAAGCCTTCTCCAAGGCCTGACCCGAGCGCTCCAAGACTCAAAAGGCCCTGTAAGCACTGCATTCCACCTCGACCATGATGTCCGGGTTGAAAAACGCGCTCATGTAGACCCAGCTCAGCGCCGGCCGGATGTCCCTAAACACCTCGGCGTGGGCGCAGCCGCCGTCAGCCCAATGGCGCGGATCGGCCACGTAGATGCGGGTCTTGATCACGTCCGAGAAGTCCATTCCCAAGGCACGCAACGATTCACCGATCAGTACCAGGCGGGTCTGCGTCTGGCGATAGACGTCGCCCGGGAACAGGATCGCGCCATCCGGTGCCGGCTGATTTGTCTCGATATCCGGGCCTGAGTCCTTTGAGGGTGGCGTAAGTAGTTGATTTATTGGAATAGTTTCACAACACCGGCAGGCCCTGAGGGAAGTGGCACGGCATACCAAAGCGTGCACTTGCGGCCTGCGGGTCCAATGCGGGCATGGCGAGTGCCTCGGCCATCAGCGGCTGCAACACCGGTCCGGCTGCTTCAGCGCCGGCGGCAAGCTCAGACGCTACACCAAGTGGTGCAGCGCCAGTGCACGGGCATGGACCGCAGCGCGGGCAACCGGATCGTCGTGCGTGACTGCGACCGCCTGCAACACCACCTGCAGCAAGGTGTCGAAACCACACCGGTGGCTGGCCACCAAGGCCGGGATGCACTCGAGAGCGGGCAACTGATCGTCGTTCGCTCCCGATACCACCGGGAGGTCCTGCACAGTGGGGAAGACAGCAGTCGAACGACGGTACGGAGCGTGGGCCGGTCTGCATAACCAACCCAGGTCCTGGCGGGACCGAAACACGCCAGCCATTCCTGCTGGTAAGCCTGGCGCTGGAACCCTCCGCCCCAGCGAGCCAGATGCGACAGCATCAGGCGACAGCTTTCGCCATACGGCGACGGGTCGCCTGCACTTTTTCCTGCATGAGCGAAGTAACCCGCCACACCAGAGTAACTTGCCGCCCGAGTTCGACAGTTACGCGCGTAAGCCCATGATTTCATTGGAGCCGAGCTCCAAACGTGCCCCTACAGAAGTGTCAGCTGGCGATTTGTCGAGGGTTGATTGACCTTCAGAGCCCGAAACATTTCAGCGTGCTCATCACCCATTGACGACACGCCGCTGAGCGGTTTTGCACCGCCCAGCGTGACGCGGTGATGCTGGATGCGGCGCAGCGATTGCAGCGCCCGCTCCGGCGTAATCCCCGTATTGGCTGCGCGCAGTCGCATGCGCATCACGCGGTGAAGCACCAACGCCATGAAGCAAATTGATGCGTGGGCGCGAATGCGATCAGGCAGGCGGTGATACACCGGGCCGATCTCCAGTTCGGACTTCAACACCTTGAAGCCACGCTCGATGTCGGCCAGGGACTTATAGCGCGCAACCACCTGCAAGGGGTTCATGTCCGCCACGTTGGTCACCAGCAAGAGCTTGCCGTCCATCATCTGGGCCAGGCTCAGGGCCTGCTCATCCACCGTGTAGCTGAACAATTCGCCGGGCATGTCCACCTTGAGGATCTTGCCCAGCCGCGCCTCGCACACCTCATGGTAGAACCGCGCCTTGGCGCCGCTGTCGGAGAGCTTGCGGCCGCGTTTGACCTGGCCCATTTCCTGCCCCTCAAGCTTGCCCGTCCAGGCAGCCGCCATTTGCTCGAGTTCTTGCATCTTTGCCGTGCGTATCAGGGCCTGATCCCGCGCCGCATGGGGGTCATGCGCCACGCACAGGCGCAAGCCGTTCCAGGGCACTTCACCCGTGACTTCCTCGACCGCGTCGGTGCACCGCCGTTGGATCGGTGCCAGCAACTCAGCAAACTCGTTGTACCTGCGCCCGGGCACCGCGAGGATGAATTCCAGAGCTCGCTTGCCAGGCAGCTTGATCGCCTGCAACGCTTGCAGGTTGTCCAGGCTCAACAGCCCACGATCAGCCACCAGCACCAGACGGCGGATATGGGGGAAACGCTCCATCACCTTGGACAGCGTCGGCATCAAGGTCTTGGTCTCGGCCATATGGCCGTCAAACACCTCGTGATAGATCGGCAGCCCCTCACTGGTTTGCACCACACCCAGCATGACCTGGCGGGCGATCACCCCCTCCTTGGTCATTCCGAAATGGCGAAGGTCCTCACTTTGCGTCGAGCGGCCTTCAGCACGGATGGTGGTCATGTCATAGAACACCACCGAGAGGTCCTGGTCCACCAAGGGGCGCAACAGCCCACTGACCACGGCGTCGACCGCATCCTGATGCTCCATGAGCGCATCCATGCTGCGCAGCAATTGCTGGTGGGTGACCTCCGACACATCGACATCGGGCAGGGCGACGGTCTGCAGCCAGCGCAGCACGCCGAGTTTGGAGTCCGGATCACACAATCGATTCAGAACCATGATGCGGATCAGCGCCTCGACATCGGTGGTGTGGCGGGTACGGCGAAAGACGCGCCGCAAGCCAGAGAAGCCCAGCTCGTTCCACAGTTCTGTCAACGCCCAGGTGTTGCCCAGGGCGCGCGCCGGCTCGAACGTGACGGAGGTGGGCTGCTCGAGCGCGGCGGGCTTGCGACCGGCGACCTTCATCAATCCATCGATGACGCTGTCGAGTTCGCCGTCGAGCTGATCGACACGCCCCAGTGTGGCTACGGTGCGCTTCTTGACGCGCCCGGCGTCGTCACGAAAGGACTCGACGAGTTGGACATAGCGACGTGGGCCGGAGGCGGTGACCTTTACAAACATGCCGCCACTTTACTACAGAAACATCAGATGCAAATTGTGGCCTAGTGACTTATAAACGTGCCACCACAAGAAAATCAAAAAAACGTCCCCAAGTCCTTGTTTCTATTGGAGTGGGGTCGGATTTCTTGGCTCAAACTGTCGAACTCGGGTGGCCGGCGTGTTCCGCAAGGCCCGCTACACCACCCCCATCGAACACGCTTTGCGCGTGATGGTCTTCAACCGGTTGTGTGATCCCGAGTCCAAGCTGGGAGTGCTGCGCTGGCTGGAAACCGTCAGCTTGCCCGAGGTGGACACGGTTGCCATGACACCCCAGCATCTGCTGCGCAGCATGGATGCGCTGATGACGCATCAAGAC
>JBIKTP010000113.1:0-6916 GCA_044348035.1 Burkholderiaceae bacterium | reverse complement strand
CAAGCACAGCAAGGAATACTATGTTCCCAGCATGTCCAGCCGCACCGTGGTCTACAAGGGGCTGCTGCTGGCGGACCAGGTCGGTGTGTACTTTCGCGACCTCGAAGACGAACGCTGTGTCTCGGCCCTGGGCCTGGTGCACCAGCGGTTCTCGACCAACACCTTCCCGGAGTGGCCGCTGTCCCATCCTTACCGCTATGTGGCGCACAACGGCGAGATCAACACGGTCAAGGGCAACTACAACTGGATGAAGGCACGCGAAGGCGTGATGTCCTCGCCGGTGCTCGGCGCCGACCTCGCCAAGCTGTACCCCATCAGTTTTGCCGGCCAGTCGGACACCGCCACCTTCGACAACTGCCTGGAGCTTTTGACCATGGCCGGCTACCCGATCGGCCAGGCGGTGATGATGATGATTCCCGAACCCTGGGAACAGCACACCACCATGGACGAGCGCCGCCGCGCCTTCTATGAATACCATGCGGCGATGCTGGAGCCCTGGGACGGCCCGGCCTCCATCGTGTTCACCGACGGGCGCCAGATCGGCGCCACGCTGGACCGCAACGGCCTGCGCCCGTCGCGCTACTGCGTCACCGATGACGATCTGGTGATCATGGCCTCGGAATCCGGTGTCCTTCCGGTCCCCGAGAACAGGATCGTGCGCAAGTGGCGCCTGCAGCCCGGCAAGATGTTCCTGATCGATCTGGAGCAGGGCCGCATGATCGACGACGAGGAGCTCAAGTCCAATCTTGCCAACAGCAAGCCCTACAAGCAGTGGATCGAGAACCTGCGCATCCGCCTCGATGATGTGCGGGCGCTCGATGCGCCGGCGGGTACGCCGGTGTCGACGGTGCCATTGCTCGACCGCCAGCAGGCCTTCGGATACACCCAGGAGGACCTGAAGTTCCTGATCGGCCCGATGGCGCAGGCCGGCGAGGAGGCCATCGGCTCCATGGGCAACGACAGCCCGCTGGCCGTGCTGTCCGACAAGAACAAGCCGCTGTACAACTATTTCAAGCAGCTGTTCGCGCAGGTGACCAATCCGCCGATCGACCCGATCCGCGAAGCCATCGTGATGTCGCTGGTGTCCTTTGTCGGCCCCAAGCCGAACCTGCTCGACATCAACCAGGTGAACCCGCCCATGCGGCTCGAAGTGGCGCAGCCGATCCTCGACTTCGCCGACATGGCCAAGCTGCACGACATCGAGCGCCATACCCACGGCAAGTTCCGCAGCTACACGCTGGACATCACCTACCCGCTGGCCTGGGGCCACGAAGGTGTCGAGGCCAAGCTGGCGTCCCTGTGTGCCGAGGCGGTCGATGCCATCCGCAGTGGCAAGAACATCCTGATCATCAGCGACCGCGCGCTGGGCCGCGAGCAGCTGGCGATCCCGGCCTTGCTGGCGCTCAGCGCGATCCACCAGCACCTGGTGCGCGGAGGCCTGCGCACGACGGCCGGGCTGGTCGTCGAGACGGGCAGCGCCCGCGAGGTGCACCACTTTGCGGCCCTTGCCGGTTACGGCGCCGAGGCCGTGCACCCCTACCTGGCGCTGGAAACCCTGGTCGACCTGTACGGCAGGCTCCCGGGCGCCATCGGCGCGGACAAGGCGATCTACAACTACATCAAGGCCGTGGGCAAGGGCCTGTCCAAGATCATGTCCAAGATGGGCGTGTCGACCTACATGAGCTACTGCGGCGCCCAGCTGTTCGAGGCCATCGGCGTCAACAGCGACACCGTCGACAAGTACTTCACCGGCACACCGAGCCGGGTCGGTGGCATCGGCGTGTTCGAGATCGCCGAAGAAGCCATCCGCATGCACAAGGCCGCCTTCGGTGACGATCCGGTGCTGGCCACCATGCTCGATGCGGGCGGCGAATACGCCTGGCGCGTGCGGGGCGAAGAACACATGTGGTCGCCCGATGCCATCGCCAAGCTGCAGCACAGCACCCGTGCCAACAGCTGGAACACCTACAAGGAATATGCGCAGCTCATCAACGACCAGTCGCGCCGCCACATGACGCTGCGCGGGCTGTTCGAGTTCCGCATCGACCCTGCCCGGGCGATCCCGGTCGACGAGGTCGAGCCGGCCAGCGAGATCGTCAAGCGTTTCGCCACCGGCGCCATGTCGCTCGGCTCGATCTCCACCGAGGCCCATGCCACGCTGGCCGTGGCCATGAACCGCATCGGCGGCAAGAGCAATACCGGCGAGGGCGGCGAGGACCCCAGCCGATACCGCCAGGAGCTCAAGGGCATCGCCATCCGCCAGGGCCAGACGCTGGGCGATGTCATGGGCGATGGCGTGGTCGAGGTCGACTACCCCTTGCACGACAACGATTCGCTGCGCTCACGCATCAAGCAGGTGGCCTCGGGCCGTTTTGGTGTCACCGCCGAGTACCTCAGCAGTGCCGACCAGATCCAGATCAAGATGGCCCAGGGTGCCAAGCCCGGCGAGGGTGGCCAGCTGCCGGGCGGCAAGGTGTCCGAATACATCGGCCGCCTGCGTTATTCGGTACCCGGTGTGGGCCTGATCTCTCCGCCGCCGCACCACGACATCTACTCGATCGAGGACCTGGCCCAGCTGATCCACGACCTGAAGAACGTCGCTCCGCATGCCAGCATCAGCGTCAAGCTGGTCAGCGAGATCGGCGTCGGCACCGTTGCTGCCGGCGTTGCCAAGTGCAAGAGCGACCATGTGGTGATCGCCGGCCACGATGGCGGCACCGGCGCGTCGCCCTGGTCGTCGATCAAGCACGCAGGCAGCCCCTGGGAGATCGGCCTGGCCGAGACCCAGCAGACCCTGGTGCTCAACCGGCTGCGCGGACGCATCCGCGTGCAGGCCGACGGACAGATGAAGACCGGCCGTGACGTCGCGATCGGCGCACTGCTGGGCGCCGACGAATTCGGCTTTGCGACCGCCCCCCTGGTGGTGCAGGGCTGCATCATGATGCGCAAGTGCCACCTCAACACCTGCCCGGTGGGTGTCGCCACCCAGGACCCGCTGCTGCGCAAGAAGTTCTCCGGCAAGCCGGAGCATGTGGTGAACTATTTCTTCTTCGTGGCCGAGGAGGTGCGCCAGATCATGGCGCAGCTCGGCATCCGCAAGTTCGACGACATGATCGGCCGCGCCGACCTGCTCGACACCGCCCGTGGCCTGTCCCACTGGAAGGCCAGCGGCCTGGACTTCAGCCGCCTGTTTGCCCAGCCTTCGGCCCCGGCCGATGTGCCGCGTTTCCATGTGCAGGACCAGGACCACGGCCTGGAGCGCTCGCTCGACCGGATCCTGATCGAGAAGTCGCGCCCGGCATTCGAGCGCGGCGAGAAGGTCAAGTTCATGGAGGTCGCGCGCAACGTCAACCGCTCGGTGGGGGCCATGTTGTCCGGCGCCCTGACCAAGGTGCATCCGCAGGGCCTGCCCGACGACAGCATCCGCATCCAGCTCGAGGGCACCGGCGGCCAGTCGTTCGGCGCTTTCCTGGCCAACGGCATCACGCTCTACCTGATCGGTGATGCGAACGACTACACCGGCAAGGGCCTGAGCGGCGGCCGCGTGGTGGTGCGCCCCAGCATCGACTTCCGCGGTCTAGCCACCCAGAACACCATCATCGGCAACACCGCGCTGTACGGCGCCACGACCGGCGAGGCCTTCTTCAGCGGCGTGGCCGGCGAGCGCTTCGCCGTGCGCCTATCGGGCGCGACCGCCGTGGTCGAGGGTACGGGTGACCACGGCTGCGAGTACATGACCGGCGGCACGGTGGCGGTGCTGGGCAAGACCGGGCGCAACTTCGCCGCCGGCATGAGCGGTGGCGTGGCCTATGTATACGACGAGGACGGCCAGTTCGCCCGCCGCTGCAACACGGCGATGGTCACGCTCGAGCCGCTGCTGCCTGCGGGCGAGCAGCCGGGCCATCCGGATGCCTGGCACAACGGTCTGGCGGACGAGGCCCAGCTCAGGAAGCTGCTCGAAGACCACAACCGCTGGACCGGCAGCAGGCGCGCGCGCGAATTGCTCGACCACTGGGAACAGTCGCGCGCCCGTTTCATCAAGGTGTTCCCCATCGAATACAGGCGCGCCCTCGATGGCATGGCCGCCAGGAAGGCCGCCGCTGCCGCAGCGCCGGCCCGCAGCGCCACCGGCGCCGGCACCACAGCCGTGGCCGCCAGCTGATTCGCCGAGACATCGCCACACCAAGGACACAGATCATGGGAAAAGTCACAGGATTCATGGAATACGAGCGCCTGGAGGAGGGCTACCGCCCGGTGCCGGAGCGGCTGAAGAACTACAAGGAGTTCGTCATCACGCTCGACGACAGCAAGGCCAAGCTGCAAAGCGCACGCTGCATGGACTGCGGCACGCCCTTCTGCAACAACGGCTGTCCGGTGAACAACATCATTCCCGACTTCAACGACCTGGTCTACCAGGGCGACTGGCACAACGCCATCACGGTGCTGCACAGCACCAACAACTTTCCCGAGTTCACCGGCCGGATCTGCCCCGCGCCCTGCGAGGCGGCCTGCACGCTGAACGTGAACGACGATGCCGTCGGCATCAAGTCGATCGAACACGCCATCATCGACCGCGCCTGGGCACAGGGCTGGGTCACGGCCCAGCCGGCGCCCCACAAGACCGGCAAGACCGTGGCGGTCGTGGGCTCCGGCCCGGCCGGGCTGGCCGCCGCGCAGCAGCTGGCGCGGGCCGGCCATGCGGTCACGGTATTCGAGAAGAACGACCGCATCGGCGGACTGCTGCGCTACGGCATTCCCGACTTCAAGATGGAGAAGTCCCACATCGACCGCCGTGTCGAGCAGATGCGCGCCGAGGGCGTCGTGTTCCGCACGGGTGTGCTGGTTGGCGCGATGCCCGCTGGCAGCAAGGTGACGAACTGGGCCCGGGAGACCGTCACGCCGGCGCAATTGCAGGCCGAATTCGACGCCGTGCTGCTGGCCGGCGGCGCCGAGCAGTCGCGCGACCTGCCGGTGCCGGGGCGTGATCTGGAGGGCATCCATTTCGCGATGGAGTTCCTGCCCCAGCAGAACAAGCGCAATGCCGGCGACGAGGTGTCGGGCCAGCTGCGCGCCGACGGCAAGCATGTGATCGTGATCGGTGGCGGTGATACCGGCAGCGACTGCGTGGGAACCAGCAACCGCCACGGGGCCGTGAGCGTGACCCAGTTCGAGCTGATGCCGCAGCCGCCGGTGGAAGAGAACCGGCCCATGACCTGGCCGTACTGGCCGATCAAGCTGCGCACCAGTTCCAGCCACGAGGAAGGCTGCGAGCGCGAGTTCGCGATCTCCACCAAGGAATTCCTCGGCAATAACGGCCGGGTCACCGGCCTCAAGACCGTGCGCGTCGAGTGGAAGGACGGCAAGATGGTCGAGGTGGCCGGCTCCGAGCAGACGCTCAAGGCCGATCTGGTGCTCCTGGCCATGGGGTTCGTGGCGCCGGTGGCCACAATGCTGGACGCCTTCGGCGTCGCGCGCGACAACCGCGGCAATGCCAAGGCCAGCACCGAGCCTGCGGGGGGTTATGCGACCAACCAGCCGAAGGTGTTCGCCGCCGGTGACATGCGCCGCGGGCAAAGCCTGGTGGTGTGGGCCATACGCGAAGGGCGGCAGGCCGCCCGCGCGGTGGACGAGTTCCTGATGGGCTTCAGTGACCTGCCGCGCTGACCGGTTGGCCGCGGCCCGCCTGTGGGGGGCGGGATAATCCCTTATCATGCCAACGCCGGCCCCAGACCGGCGTCTTCCCTTGCATGCCAGACCCCACCTCCTCCGCACTCGTCGAACTGCGCCAGCTCACTTTCGGTTACGGCGAGAGAGTGATCCTTGACGACGTCTCGCTGACGATCCCGCGCGGCAAGGTCACGGCACTGATGGGCGCATCCGGCGGCGGCAAGACCACCATCCTGCGCCTGATCGGCGGCCAGAACCGTGCACAGAAGGGTGAACTGCGTCTGTACGGCGAGAGCGGTTTCGAGGATGTCGGCAAGCTCGGGCCCCAGGCCCTGTACGCTGCCCGCCGGCGCATGGGCATGTTGTTCCAGTTCGGCGCGCTGTTCGCCGACCTGAGCGTTTTCGAGAATGTGGCGTTTCCCCTGCGCGAGCATGCCGACCTGCCCGAGCGCATGATCCGCGACATCGTGCTCATGAAGCTCAATGCCGTGGGCCTGCGTGGCGCCCGCGACCTGATGCCCAGCCAGGTGTCCGGCGGCATGGCACGCCGGGTCGCGCTGGCCCGCGCCATCGCGCTCGACCCGGAACTCATCATGTACGACGAGCCCTTCTCGGGCCTTGACCCGATCTCGACGGGCACGGCCGCGCGGCTGATCCGGGCGCTCAACGACTCGATGGGGCTGACCAGCATCTTCGTCTCGCACGAGCTGGAGCAGACCTTCTCCATCGCGGACCATGTCGTGATCCTGGCCAATGGCAGGATCGCCACCCAGGGCACGCCCGAGCACGTGCGCCAGAGCGCCGACCCGCTGGTGGCGCAGTACGTGAATGCAGATTCCGAAGGGCCTGTCCGTTTCCATTATCCGGGCCCGACACTGGACGAAGACTATGGCGCACCCCGGGCCGACGCACGCCGGCCGGAGGTCACCCATTGAGCTGGTACCGCCCCTCCGATGTCGGCCTTGCCGTACGCGCCAGCCTGGCGCAGATCGGACAGGGCGCGCGCCTGTTCATGCGCCTGCTGCTGCTGGCAGGCCCGACCTTCCGCCGCTTCGGCCTGGTGCGCGACCAGATCCACTTCCTGGGCAACTACTCGCTGGCCATCATCGCGGTGTCCGGCCTGTTTGTCGGATTTGTATTCGGCCTGCAGGGTTATTACACCTTGCAACGTTATGGCTCGTCCGAAGCGCTCGGTTTGCTGGTCACACTTACACTGGTGCGTGAACTGGGCCCGGTCGTCACTGCGCTG
>JBIKTP010000112.1:0-6918 GCA_044348035.1 Burkholderiaceae bacterium | reverse complement strand
CTGTCGCGGCCGCCGAGCAGCTCGCGTTCGGCTGCGCGGTCCGGGTAACCGAGCGAGATGCGCATCAGAAAGCGGTCGAGCTGGGACTCCGGCAGGGCATAGGTGCCCAGCTGGTCATGCGGATTCTGGGTGGCGATCACGAAGAAGGGGCTGGGCAGGGGCCGTGTCTCGCCCTCCACCGTGACCTGCTTTTCCTCCATGGCCTCGAGCAGGGCGCTCTGGGTCTTTGGGCTGGCACGGTTGATCTCGTCGGCCAGCAGCACCTGGGCGAAGATCGGCCCGCTGTGGAACACGAAGGCGTCCTTGCCGCGCTCGAACACCGACACGCCGGAGAGGTCGCTGGGCATCAGGTCCGAGGTGAACTGCACGCGTGAGAACTGCAGGCCGAAGGTGCGGGCCAGCGCATGGGCCAGGGTGGTCTTGCCGACACCGGGGACGTCTTCGATCAGCAGATGGCCGCCGGCCAGCAGGCAGGCGACGCAGTCCTGCACCTGGGTCGGTTTTCCGACAATGGCCGTGTTAAGCTGATCGAGCAAGGACTTGAGCTTTTGTGGGGCGTGCATGGCATGACCTTACCCGAAAACCGATGACCCGCAGACCCGCCATGAACAGAACCGGTTTCTTTTCCCACCCCGATTGCCGCAAGCATGAAATGGGGGCCGGCCATCCCGAGTGCCCCGAGCGGCTGGATGCCATCGAGGACCGTCTGCTGGTCTCCGGTGTGGGCGACGCGCTGGACCGGCGCGAGGCGCCCGTCGCGCCCCTGGCCGACATCGAGCTGGCCCACGGTCGCATGTTCGTGGCTTCGCTGCGCGGGCTGAGCGACGGTCTGCGCGAGGAAATCGAGGCCGGAGGCCCGACCCACGCCAAGATCGACCCCGATACCGCCATCAACATCCATACCTGGGATGCCGCGCTGCGTTCTGCGGGCGCCGCCATTGCTGCCACCGACGCGGTGATCGCCGGCGAGCTGGAGAACGCGTTCTGCTGCGTGCGCCCGCCCGGCCACCATGCCTGCCATGACAAGGCCATGGGGTTCTGCTTCTTCAACAACGTCGCCATTGCCGCCAAATATGCGCTGGAACGCCATGGCCTGCAACGGGTGGTCATCGTGGATTTCGATGTCCACCATGGCAATGGCACCGAGGACATCGTGGCCGGCGACGAGCGCATCCTCATGGTCAGTTTTTTCCAGCACCCGTTCTACCCGGAAGGGGGCGCCCGCTCCAACGCGTCGAACCTGGTCAATTTGCCGGTACCGGCGTATTCCAGGGGCATGCAGATCCGCGAACTGGTCGACACCCACTGGATCCCGCGCATGGAGGAACACCGGCCGGAGATGATCTTCATCAGCGCCGGTTTCGACGCCCACCGCGAAGATGACATGGGTCAGCTGGGCCTGGTCGAACAGGACTACGCCTGGATCACCAGCCGCATCAAGGACGTCGCCCGCCACCATGCGGGCAGCCGCATCGTGTCCTGTCTCGAGGGCGGCTACAACCTGAGCGCTCTGGGTCGCAGCGTCGAGGCCCACCTGCGGGTGCTGGCCGACGTCTGAGTGGCGATGAACAAGGCTGCGCCTTTCGACGATCTGGCCGGGTGGCTCGCTGCACTGGGCCGCCCCGCCGTGCTGGTCGAACTGGGCGCATTGCTGCTGTGCGTGGTGCTGGCCTGGGTGCTGGTCTGGACAACGCGCCGGGCGGTCCGCGACACCGACAGCCGGTCGATCCTGTTTGGCCACAAGCTGGTCGACGGTGTGATGTTTCCGTTCGTGCTGCTGTGCCTGGCCTACGGCGCGCGCACGCTGCTGGCCCATGTGGCCACCGTTGCGGTTTTCCGGATTGCCCTGCCGGTGCTCATCGCACTGGTGGTGATCCGTGTCGGGGTCAAGGTGCTGCAGGCCGCTTTCAGCGATACGCCACTGGTGCGGGTGCTGGAGCGCTCGATCTCCTGGATGGCGTGGGTGGCGATGGTTTTGTGGGTCAGCGGCCTGCTGCCGCTGATGCTGGAGGAACTCGACCAGATCCATTGGAAGGTCGGTGGGGCGGTGCTGTCGCTGCGCACGCTGATCGAGGGCAGCCTCACTGCCGGCGCAGTGCTGATCCTGACGCTGTGGGTGTCGTCCGCGCTCGAGGCCCGGCTGCTGCGTGCCGCGTCCGGCGGCGACCTCTCCCTGCGCAAGGCCGTCAGCAACGCGCTGCGGGCACTGCTGATGCTGATCGGCCTGATGGTGGCGCTGACGGCCGCCGGCATCGACCTCACCGCCCTGTCGGTACTCGGGGGTGCCGTGGGCGTTGGCATCGGACTGGGCCTGCAGAAGCTGGCCTCCAACTACGTGAGCGGGTTTGTCATGCTGGCCGAGCGCAGCGTGCGCATCGGCGACAGTGTGCGGGTCGACAATTTCGAGGGGGTGGTGTCGGACATCAACGCGCGGTACTCGGTGATCCGTGCGCCGACCGGCCGCGAGTCCATCGTTCCGAACGAGATGTTCATCGTCAACCGGGTCGAGAACCTGTCGCTCAGCGACCGCAGGCTCTGGTTGTCCACCGTCCTGCTGGTGCCCTACGACTGTGATGTGGACCAGGTCATGCAGTTGCTGGAGGCCGCCACGCTGGCCCAGGCCCGGGTGTTGCGCAGCCCGCCGCCGACGGTGGCACTGTCGTCCTTCGCCATAGACGGTCTGGAGTTCACGGTAGGCTACTGGATCGCGGACCCGGAGAACGGGCAGCTCAATGTGCGATCCGACGTCAACCGCGCGATCCTGCAGGCGCTGCGCTCCCAGGGTATCCAGGTGCAGCCACCCCAGCGGCCAGTGGCGCCGCAAGCCGCTGACTACCCTTAAAACGAACGACCGTTCTTTTATTTGGCGCTGGCCTGTCGGCGTGTTGCTGGCCAGTGTCGCCAGGGTGAAGACCCTGGTCGGCCCGGGGCGCATAAAATCTGACGGTTCAACCCGCATCCGTCTGTTCAATCAATCCTTGGAGTCTCTGTAATGAAGGTCTTGGTACCGGTAAAGCGTGTGGTGGATTACAACGTCAAGGTGCGCGTCAAGTCTGACGGCAGTGGCGTGGACATCACCAACGTCAAGATGAGCATGAATCCGTTTGACGAGATCGCGATCGAAGAGGCTGTTCGTCTGCGCGAGAAAGGCGCCGCCACCGAGGTGATCGCCGTGTCCTGCGGCGTCGCGCAGTGCCAGGAAACCCTGCGCACCGCCATGGCCATCGGCGCCGACCGCGCCATCCTGGTCGAGACCACCGAAGAACTTCAGCCCCTGGCGGTGGCCAAGCTGCTCAAGGCGCTGGTCGACAAGGAGCAGCCGGGCCTGGTGATCCTGGGCAAGCAGGCGATCGACGACGACTGCAACCAGACCGGCCAGATGCTCGCCGCGCTGTGCGACATGCCACAGGGCACCTTTGCCAGCAAGGTCGAGATCATCGACAGCCACGCCCGCGTGACACGCGAGGTCGACGGCGGCATGGAGATCATCCACCTGTCGCTGCCCGCCATCATCACCACCGACCTGCGCCTGAACGAGCCGCGCTATGTGACGCTGCCCAACATCATGAAGGCCAAGAAGAAGCAGCTGGACAACTTCAAGCCCGCTGACCTCGGCGTGGACGTGGCCCCGCACATCAAGACCCTCAGGGTCAAGGAGCCGCCCACCCGCAGCGCCGGCATCAAGGTGGCTGATGTGGCCGCCCTCGTCGACAAACTCAAGAACGAAGCAAAGGTCATCTAGCAGTGGCCCACCCCCGTTACGGCTCACTCCGTGTAGCCGTCTCCCCCCTCAAGGGGGCAACACCAGCAGCCCGGCAAAGCCGGTTCTGCGGTCGTTCCCGTCCAGTCCTCGCGGTGCTTGCATCGCAGGGTTTTCCGCAATGCATTGGAGCACGTACATGACTTCCCTGGTAATCGCCGAACACGACAACACCTCCATCAAGAGCGGCACGCTCAATGCCGTGACCGCCGCGCTGCAATGTGGCGGCGACGTGCACGTGCTGGTGGCGGGCTCCAACGCGGGTGGCGCAGCTGCAGCAGCCGCGGCCATCAGCGGCGTGTCCAAGGTGCTGCACGCCGAGGACGCCGGCTTCGCCCATGGCCTGGCCGAGAACGTCGCGGCCCAGGTGCTGTCGGTGGCGGGTGGCTACAGCCACATCCTGTTTGCGGCTACCGCTTCGGGCAAGAACATCGCCCCGCGCGTGGCGGCCAAGCTCGACGTCGGCCAGATCTCGGAGATCTCCAAGGTCGACAGCCCGGACACCTTCGAGCGCGCCATCTACGCCGGCAATGCGATTGCGACAGTGCAGAGCCTGGACGCGGTCAAGGTGCTGACGGTGCGTACCACCGGTTTCGACGCGGCCGCTGCCACTGGCGGCAGCGCGGCGGTGGAGTCGGTGGCTGCGGTGGCCGCCACTCCCAAGGCGACCTTCATCGGCAGCGAGATTGCCAAGAACGACCGTCCTGAACTGACGGCTGCCAAGATCGTGGTCAGCGGCGGCCGGGCCCTGGGCAGCGCCGAGAAGTTCACCGATGTCATGACACCGCTGGCCGACAAGCTGGGCGCTGCAATGGGTGCGTCGCGTGCGGCCGTGGATGCGGGTTACGCGCCCAACGACTGGCAGGTGGGGCAGACGGGCAAGATCGTCGCGCCGCAACTGTACGTGGCCTGCGGCATCAGCGGCGCCATCCAGCACCTGGCGGGCATGAAGGACAGCAAGGTGATCGTGGCCATCAACAAGGATGCCGAGGCGCCCATCTTCTCGGTGGCCGACTACGGCCTGGAGGCGGACCTGTTCGTCGCCGTGCCGGAACTGGTGTCCGCGCTATAAGGGTCGACCCGCAGCCAGTGGCCTTGTCGTTGCCGATAGTACCGACAGGGCCTGTGCCCGACTTTTCCGGCCGTTCTCCTTGGACAAGGTACTTGGGATGAACGGCCTTTTCGTATCCGGAGGTTTTCCATGAGCTACGTTGCACCCGTGAAGGACATGCTGTTCGACATCCGCCATCTGGCCAATATCGAGCAGGTGGCCCAGTTGCCCGGTTTCGAGGATGCCGGTTTCGACACGGCCCAGGCGGTGCTGGAAGAGGCAGCCAGGTTCAACCAGGATGTGATTGCCCCTCTCAACTGGGAAGGCGACAGGAATCCGTCGTCCTGGAAGGACGGGGTCGTCACCACGACGCCGGGATTCAAGCGCGCGTTCGAGCAGTTCGTCGAGGGCGGCTGGCAGGGCTTGCAGCACCCGGCGGCCTTTGGCGGGCAGGGCCTGCCCAAGACCATCGGTGCGGCCTGCATCGAGATGGTCAACAGCGCCAACATGAGTTTTGCGCTGTGCCCGCTGCTGACCGACGGCGCGATCGAGGCGCTGCTGACGGCGGGCTCGGACGACCTGAAGGCTGTCTACCTGGAGAACCTGGTCAACGGCAGGTGGACCGGCACCATGAACCTGACCGAGCCGCAGGCCGGCTCGGACCTGGCCATGGTGCGCAGTCGCGCCGAGCCGCAGCCGGATGGCAGCTACAAGGTGTTCGGCACCAAGATCTACATCACCTACGGTGAACACGACATGGCCGAGAACATCGTGCACCTCGTGCTTGCGCGGGTGACGGGCGCACCGGAAGGCGTCAAGGGCATCAGCCTGTTCGTGGTTCCGAAGTTCCTGGTCAATGCCGACGGCAGCTGCGGCGCGCGCAACGATGTCCACTGTGTGAGCATCGAGCACAAGATGGGCATCAAGGCCTCGCCCACAGCGGTGCTGCAGTACGGCGACCATGGCGGCGCCGTCGGTTTCCTGGTGGGCCAGGAGAACCGTGGCCTGGAATACATGTTCATCATGATGAATGCGGCGCGTTATGCGGTCGGCGTTCAAGGCATCGCGATTGCCGAACGCGCCTACCAGAAGGCGGTGCAATTTGCCCGTGAACGGGTGCAGAGCCGGCCGGTCGATGGCTCGATCCAGGCCAGCGCGCCGATCATCCACCACCCGGACGTGAAGCGCATGCTCATGACCATGCGTGCCTACACCGAAGGCTGCCGTGCGATGGCTACGGTGGCCGCCGCCGCCTACGATGCCGCGCACCACCACCCGGATGCCGAGGTACGCAAGCAGAATGCGGCCTTCTACGAGTTTCTCGTCCCCCTGGTCAAGGGCTACAGCACCGAGATGAGCCTGGAAGTCACCAGCCTGGGCGTACAGGTGCATGGCGGCATGGGTTTCATCGAGGAGACCGGTG
The DNA here is from genome assembly GCA_044348035.1 of Burkholderiaceae bacterium. Lineage (GTDB taxonomy): Bacteria > Pseudomonadota > Gammaproteobacteria > Burkholderiales > Burkholderiaceae_C > CAISIP01. Next base: position 684 of record JBIKTP010000112.1, on the reverse strand, counting down.
CGGCGCAGTACTACCGCGATGCCAAGATCCTCACCATCTACGAGGGCACGACCGCCATCCAGGCCAACGACCTCGTGGGCCGCAAGACGGCGCGCGATGGTGGCAGGACGGCACTGGCCATCGCGGACCAGGTGGCTGGAACCGAGCAGCAACTGCGCGCGAGTGGCACGGCCGATGCCGTTGCCGTGGCGCGGCGCCTGCAGGCTGCCCGCGAAGCCTTCGCCGATGTGGTGCGGTTCGTGGCCGGCGGCACCAAGGCCGCTCCGAATGCGGTGTTCAGTGGCAGCGTCCCCTACCTGATGCTGGCCGGCAACCTGATGGCTGGCTGGCAGATGGCGCGCGCCCTGCTGGTGGCGCAGGAGCAACTCGCGCAAGGCACAGACACCGCCTTCATGCAGGCCAAGATCGTCACTGCGCGCTTCTATGCAGACCACCTGCTGGCCAAGGCCCCCGGCATGCGCGACAGCATCGTCGAAGGTGCCGAGTGCGTCACCGCGCTGGCCCTGGAATCCTTCTGAACGCCTCCTCCAGAAAGCGCCCATGTCCAAGCTGCCGGCACCCCTTGACGCCCTGCCTCTGCCGATCATCGGCTCGCCACTGTTCATCATCAGCAACCCCAGGCTGGTGATCGCCCAGTGCATTGCGGGCGTGGTGGGCTCGATGCCGGCCCTCAATGCCCGCCCT
>JBIKTP010000111.1:0-6978 GCA_044348035.1 Burkholderiaceae bacterium | reverse complement strand
GGCGGCGGAGATCGCCGACCACCTCGGCATCACCCTTGGGGCAGCGACAGTTGGCCGGTTCTCGGATGGCGAAGTCACGGTCGAGATCAACCAGAACGTGCGGGCCCGCGACGTGTTCGTGGTGCAAAGCACCTGCGCCCCGACCAACGAAAACCTGATGGAACTGCTGATCATGGTGGATGCCCTGAAACGGGCTTCCGCCGAGCGGATCAGTGCGGTCATACCCTACTTCGGCTATGCACGCCAGGACCGCCGTCCGCGCTCCACCCGGGTGCCGATCACGGCCAAGGTGGTGGCCAACATGTTGCAGACCGTCGGTGTCGCGCGCGTGCTGACCATGGACCTGCATGCGGACCAGATCCAGGGCTTCTTCGACATCCCTGTGGACAACATCTATGCATCGCCCGTGCTGCTGGGAGACCTGCGGCAAAAAGAGTACGAAGACCTGATCGTCGTATCGCCAGACGTCGGCGGGGTGGTGCGTGCCCGTGCGCTGGCCAAGCAGTTGAACTGCGATCTGGCCATCATCGACAAGCGCCGTCCCCGCGCCAATGTCAGCGAGGTGATGCACGTGATCGGCGAGATCGAAGGCCGCAACTGCGTCGTCATGGATGACATGATCGACACTGCAGGCACACTGGTGAAGGCAGCAGAAGTCCTGAAGGAACGTGGTGCGAAGAAGGTGTACGCCTATTGCACCCACCCGATCTTCTCCGGGCCGGCCATCGAAAGAATTGCCCAGGGCAGCGCCCTGGATGAAGTGGTGGTGACCAACACCATCCCCCTGAGCCCATCCGCCCAGGCGTGCAGGAAGATCCGCCAGTTGACCGTGGCACCGCTGATCGCCGAGACGATCCAGCGCATTGCCAAGGGCGACTCGGTGATGAGTTTGTTCTCGGACCAGGAAAACCTCTTCTGAGCTGTCAGAAGAAAGACACCACCCGGAGCGAAGCGGGTCGGCAGGGGCGATGGTGTCCGCTGCCGGCAATTTTGAAACCGGAGTCACACTGGTCGCGGTGGACTCTCCTTGGAGTGAAACATGAAATTCGTCGCATTTGAGCGCGCAAAGCAGGGGACGGGTGCGAGCCGCCGTCTCCGCATCACCGGACGCACGCCCGGTATCGTGTACGGGGGCACTGGCCAGCCCCAGCTGATTGAGCTGGACCACAATGCCCTGTGGCACGCTCTCAAGAAGGAAGCCTTCCACGCCACCATCCTGGACATGGAGCTCAACAACAGCACCAGCCAGGTGCTGCTGCGCGATGTGCAGATGCACCCGTTCCGCCAGCTGATCCTGCACGCGGACTTCCAGCGCGTCGAGGCCAACACCACGCTGCACATGAAAGTGCCGCTGCATTACAGCGGCGAGGAAGAGTCGCCAGCCGTCAAGCTCGACCACTGCCTGGTGAACCACGTTGTCACCGAACTCGAGATCGCCTGCCTGCCGGCCGACCTGCCCGAGTTCATCGCGGTCGACCTGAGCAGCCTCAAGAAGGGCACCTCGCTGCATGTGAAGGATGTCACTTTGCCCAAGGGCGTCACTGCGGTGACCCGCGGCAAGGAAAACCCGGTCCTGGTGTCTGTGGTCGCCCCGGCCGCCGAAGCCGCAGAAGCTGCTCCGGCAGACGCCGCAGCCGCACCGGCCGCAGGCAAGGGGGCCGCTGCGGGCAAGGCTCCCGCCGGCAAGGCACCGGCTGCGGCCAAGGCGCCGGCAGCCAAGGCACCTGCAGCCAAGGCACCCGCCGCGAAGAAGTAATCAGGCGCATCCCGCCGATCGACAGATGGCCCACCCCACGGTGGGCCGTCGTCATTTCGAACCTCCATAATCCGGCCCATGATCAAGTTGTTCGTCGGCCTCGGAAACCCTGGCACCGAGTACCAGGCCACACGCCACAATGCCGGCTTCTGGTGGGTGGACGCATTGGCACATGAGCACAAGCTCACGCTGGTGCCCGAGAAAGCATTCCACGGCCACGTCGCCCGCACGACGATCGACGGTCGTGTCGTCTGGTTGCTGAAGCCGCAGACCTTCATGAACCTGTCGGGCCGCGCCGTGGCGGCGCTCGCACGGTTCTACAAGATCGCACCCGAGGAAATCCTGGTCGTCCACGACGAACTCGATATCGTTCCCGGGCAGCTCAAGCTCAAGCGCGGCGGCAGCCATGCCGGCCACAATGGATTGCGCGATATCCACGAGCAGCTCGGAAGCGCCGACTACTGGCGTCTGCGGATCGGCATCGGGCATCCGGGGGTCAAGTCCGAGGTCATCCACTGGGTCCTCAAGAAGCCGATGCAGGAGCATCTGCAAGCCATCGAAAGCTGCATCACACGCTCACTGCCGGCCGTGCCGCTGCTGCTCTGCGGCGACATGACTCGTGCCACGATGCTGCTTCATACCAAAGCGGTAAAGACCGCACGCGCGGACACTGCCGCCTGAGGTTCGCCGTGCCAGACTCGCCTCGAGGAGGCACTGGGTCATGGTCATTCTCTTGCGTGCGCACATCCGCGCCATCGTCGCCGCAGCAGTCCTGTCCGGCATGCCGATGGCATGGGCCCAGAACGTGTACCGCTGCGCCCATCTCTACAGTGATCGTCCCTGTCCCGGGGCCGTGAGCATCGATCCAAGCGACGCCCGCACGCCCCAGCAAAAGGCGCAGTCCGATGGCGCCACACGAGACATGGCCCGGGCTGCAGACCGCCTGGAACAGGAGCGCCGCGTGCTGGAACGCGAGCAGGTGCGTTCCGCCGCAGCCAGGCCGCCCTTCCCGGCGGCCTCCACCGCGCGTTCGGCCGGCGGCACGGCCGCCGGCAAGACGTTGCCGGTCCGGTCCCTCCAGAGGGCGAACGAACTGCCCTTCACGGCTGTCGCACGGGTACCGCCACCAGCAAAACCCACGCGCGCCAAGCCCTCGGCAGCAGCACCCACCGGCGACTGACACAGCCGCTGGCCCAGTCTGCCCTGGCGGCCGGGTCAGGTCGCGCCACTGCCGGTTGCGGCAGCCCGCAGCGCACGGTATTTGTGCCACAGCGACTCGTTGCTCTCGACGAAATCCGGGTTCACCGGGATGCAGGCCACGGGACACACCTGCACACACTGGGGTTCATCGAAGTGCCCCACGCATTCAGTACACTTGTGCGGGTCGATTTCGTAGATCTCCGTCCCGAGGAATATCGCATCGTTCGGGCACTCCGGCTCGCACACGTCACAATTGATGCACTCATCGGTAATGATCAAAGCCATGTCACGCCCCGCAGGTTTCCCGAACTGCTGCACATTGCACAGACTCGCTCCTCAAATTATCGACGGCTTCTGTTTCCAGTGACGACGACAATGCCATTGCCGCCGCCGATGGCACGATCCGTGCCGCAACGCGCTGATGTCTGACACCGACAGGCAACACCGCGCATGGGCCTTTTCCTCCTCAAACGTGTCCTGACGCTGATCGCCACGCTCATCGGCGCGTCGATCGTCATCTTCCTGGTGCTGGAGATCCTGCCGGGTGATGCCGCCCAGATCATGATGGGGCCGGATGCGTCGCCCGAAGCGGTCAGTGCCCTGGCATCCAAGCTGGGGCTTGACCGCCCGCCGATGGAGCGCTACCTCGACTGGGTTGGCGGCATGCTCACCGGAAACCTGGGCAACAGCTACTCCTACAGTTCGCCGGTATCCGAACTGGTGCTGGAACGGCTGGCCCTCACCGTGCCGCTGGCCATCATGGCCATGGCGCTGACCACCTGCATGGCGCTGGTCGTGGGCATCTATGCTGCCGCGCGTCACAACAAGCTGGGCGATGTCGGTCTGATGAGCATGACCCAGATCGGCATCGCCATCCCGAACTTCTGGTTCGCGATCCTGCTGATCCTGCTGTTCTCGGTCAAGCTGCAGTGGTTTTCGGCCGGGGGATTTCCAGGCTGGGACGACGGCATCTGGCCGGGCCTGCAGTCGCTGCTGCTGCCTGCCATCTCCCTCGCCTTCGTGCAGGCGGCGATCCTGGCGCGCATCACGCGCTCGGCCGTCCTGGAAGTCATGCGCGAGGACTTCGTGCGCACGGCCCGCGCAAAGGGCCTGTCGCAGCGCGCCACGCTGTGGGGCCATGTGCTGCGCAATGCCATGATTCCGGTGATCACGGTGATGGGCCTGCAGTCGGCCGAACTGCTGGCGGGCACGATCGTCGTCGAGAACGTGTTCTACCTGCCCGGATTGGGCCGCCTCATCTTCCAGTCGATCTCGAACCGCGACCTGATCGTGGTGCGCAATTGCGTGATGCTGCTGGCCACCATGGTGGTGGTGGTCAACTTCATCGTCGACATCCTGTATGCGGTGATCGACCCGCGCGTGAAGGCCAGCGACATATGAACACCTCTGCTGCCACCAGCCCGGCCGCCCATGCGCCGCCGCCTTTCTGGCGGCGGGCGCTGTCGCACCGCAGCTTCGTCCTGGGCGCAATCCTCACGTCGCTGCTGGTGCTTGCCGCATTGCTGTCGCTGGTGTGGACGCCCTGGTCGCCATACGAGATCGACATGCCCAAGAAGCTGCAGGGCCCCAGCGAAATGCACTGGCTGGGCACCGACCCCTTCGGCCGCGACATCGCCTCGCTGCTGCTGGTGGGCGCGCGCAATTCCATTCTGGTGGGCGTGATCGCGGTCAGCATCGGCCTGGTGGCCGGTACCGCACTCGGACTGCTGGCGGCCGCGCGCCGCGGCTGGGTCGAGGAACTGATCATGCGGCTGTCGGATTTCACCTTCGCCTTCCCCGCCATCCTGTCGGCCATCATGATGACCGCAGTGTTCGGTGCCGGCATCGTCAACTCGATCATTGCCATCGGGATCTTCAACATCCCCACCTTCGCCCGGATCACCCGCGGCTCGGCCAACGCGCTGTGGGCGCGCGAGTTCGTGCTGGCATCGCGCGCCTGCGGCAAGGGGCCATGGCGCATCACCATCGACCACATCCTGCCCAACATCCTGTCGGTGCTGACAGTGCAGGTCACGATCCGCTTCGCCATCGCCATCCTGGCCGAGGCGGCACTGTCCTATCTCGGGCTCGGAACCCAGCCGCCCCAGCCCTCCTGGGGACGCATGCTGTCCGAGGCGCAAACGCTGATGTTCCAGGCGCCGCTGCTGGCGGTCTACCCGGGCGTCGCGATCGCGACAGCGGTGCTTGGGCTCAATCTCCTGGGTGACGGGCTGCGTGACCTCATGGATCCGCGGCTGGCCCGCAAACGCTAGGCACGGCATGCTGGAAATCAAGAACCTCAACGTGCGCCTGCAGACCCAGCGGGGCCCTGCGGATGCCATCCGGGGCGTCAGCTTCTCGATGCAACGCGGCGAAACCGTCGGCCTCGTGGGTGAGTCCGGCTGCGGCAAGTCGATCACCGCCATGGCCCTGATGGGCCTGCTTCCGGAAAGCGCCGTGGTCACGGGCAGCATCCGGTTCGATGGCCAGGAGCTGCTGGGGCAGCCGGATGCCGTGATGCGCCGCATCCGCGGCAACCGGATCGGCATGGTGTTCCAGGAACCCATGACGGCGCTCAATCCGGTGCATACGATCGGCGACCAGGTCTCCGAGCCGCTGCGCCTGCACCGCGCAATGTCCCGCGAGCAGGCGCGCACGCAGACCATCGGGCTGCTGGAACGGGTTGGCATCGCCAATGCCGCCCGGCGCATGGACGCCTACCCGCACCAGTTCTCGGGTGGCCAGCGCCAGCGCATCACCATCGCGATGGCGCTGGCCTGCGGGCCCGAGTTGCTGATTGCCGACGAACCCACCACGGCCCTGGATGTCACCATCCAGGGCCAGATCCTCGACCTGATCCATGACCTTGTGACCGAGCGCGCAATGGGCCTGTTGCTGATCTCGCACGACCTCGGCGTCATCGCCCAGAACGTGTCGCGCATGATGGTCATGTATGGCGGCAGCGTGATCGAAAGCGGTCCGACAGCCAGCGTCTTCGGCCACATGGCCCATCCCTACACGCGCGGCCTGTTTGGCGCCCGCCCCCGCCTGGGGGCGCGCGCCGGCCAGCGCCTGGTCACGATCGAGGGCACGGTGCCGGAGCTGGTGGACCTTCCGGCCGGATGCGCGTTCGCCGACCGCTGCGCCTGGGCCCAGCCGCCCTGCGTGGCGACACGTCCGCCCGCCACCGACCTCGGCGCCGGACACGCAGCCAGCTGCCTGCGTCTGGACGCCGTCATGGCACAGGACCCGGCATGACGCACGAAATTCCTGTGCGCGAAGGCGCGCCACTGCTGGTGGTGGACCAGGTCACACGCACCTACCAGCTGCCGCGGGAAAAGCTGTGGCAGAAACCTCCTGTGGTGCATGCGCTGCAGGGCGTGAGCTTCACGCTGGCAACCGGGCGCAGCCTGGGCATCGTGGGGGAGTCGGGGTCCGGCAAGTCCACACTGGCCCGATTGGTGATGGCGCTGGAGCCGCCCAGCAGCGGGCGCGTCAGCATCCTGGGCCGCGACATGGCTGCGCTCGATCCTGCCGCGCTGCGCCAGGCGCGGCGCGACTTCCAGATGGTTTTCCAGGACCCCTACGGTTCCCTCGACCCGCGCCAGACCGTGCTGCGCATCGTCACCGAGCCGCTGCAGGCCCAGGCTGCCGGCAGCCTGCCGGAACAGCGCCGGATGGCACAGGAAGTGCTGGCCTCGGTGGGCTTGCGTCCGACCGACCTGGACAAGTACCCCCACGAATTCTCCGGTGGCCAGCGCCAGCGCATCGCCATCGCCCGGGCGCTGATCACGCGGCCGCGCCTGATCGTGGCCGACGAGCCGGTCAGCGCTCTGGATGTCTCGGTGCAGGCCCAGGTGCTGAACCTGATGCAGGATCTGCAGGCCCAGTTCGGTGTGACCTACCTGCTGATCAGCCATGACCTGGCCGTTGTCGACCACCTGTGCGCGGAGGTGGCCGTGATCTTCCAGGGGCGCATCGTCGAGCAGGGAACTCCCGAGACGCTGTTTCGCGACGCCGCC
>JBIKTP010000110.1:0-6986 GCA_044348035.1 Burkholderiaceae bacterium | reverse complement strand
CCGGCGCGCGCGAAGTCTCGGTGGTGCTTTCGGCCACCGAGACCATGAACCGCAAGAACATCAACATGGGTCTGGCGCAAGCCGCCGAGGTCTGCATGCAGACCCTGCAGGCCGCGCAGGCGCTGGACCTGCGGACCCGCGCCTATGTGGCGGTGGCGTTCGACTGCCCCTTCGAAGGGCGCACGCCGCTGGACACCGTGCTGGCGCTGTGCGGGCAGATGCATGCGGCCGGTGCTGGCGAGGTGGTCATTGCCGACACCATCGGGTCGGCATCGCCCGGCATGGTCAAGGAACGCCTCGGTGCCCTGGTGCAGGTGCTGCCGGCGCATCAGCTGGCGGCGCATTTCCACGACACGCGTGGCATGGGTGTGGCCAACGCCTGGGCTGCACTGGAGGCCGGCATCCGCCGTTTCGACGCCAGCGTGGGGGGTATCGGAGGCTGTCCGTTTGCACCCGGCGCCGCCGGCAATGTGGCCACCGAGGATCTGGTGCTGATGGCCGAGGGCAGCGGTTTTGCCACCGGAATCTCCACCGACGGCCTGCTCGATGCGATCAGTTTCGCCGAAACGCAGTTACAGCGCCCGCTGGGCGGACGCTCCGGCGCCTGGCTGCGCCGCCAGCGCGCCAAGGCATTGGCGACAGAAACGGCCTGAGATGGCGAAGCTGCGCGACCCCGCGCCAGCGTTGACAGCGCAAAGCGCCAGGGCGCACGAGCCCCTGCCGGGCCTCAGACGCCCGCGGACAGCGATTCGATGCGCTGCACATGCGCCAGCAGCGAGCGCTTGGCCACCGGCCACATGCGAGGCGGCACATCGTCGTAGGCGCGTTCCACCCAGTCGTCCAGCGTGCCCTCGGGCAGCGCCTGCATCACGCGCACGATCTTGGCCTCGCGCCGCATGCGGTGCGCCTTGAGCATCGCGCAGGCATCGCCCGCCTGCCCCAGCACATAGCCGTGTGCGGGCAGGATGAAGTCGATACCGTGCGCGACGCAGGCGGCCGCCAGCCTGTCGAGAGAGTCCAGATACGCCGTCATGTCGCCATCCGGCGGGTCGACCACCGTGGTGCTGCCGTTGAGGATGTGGTCGCCGCTGAAGAGCAGGCCGTCCTCGAGCAGCACCAGGCACAGGTGGTTGGCCGCATGGCCCGGGGTGTGGATCACGCGAAGCGTATGGCTGGCGCCGCCGGCGTCGGCCGGGGCCAGGCACAGCAGTTCGCCATCGGCCAGTACCCGCTGCGGGGTGAACGCGCTGTTGACGCGCGCCGTGGGGGCGCTGGGCAGCCCCAGGATCGGTGGACGGCGCGCGCACAGGGCCTGCAGGGGTGCAGCACCGGGGGCATGGTCGGCATGGGAGTGGGTGCAGACGATCATGCGGATGTCGCCACCGGCCGCCCGCCACAGCCGCTCCAGGTGCAGCGGGTCGGCCGGGCCGGGGTCGATGGCGATGAAGCCGGTGGTCGGGTCCCCCACGAGATAACTGTTGGTGCCGGGGCCCGTCATGGCGCCCGGGTTGGGGGCGGTGAGGCGCATCACGTTGCGCAGCAGCGCCACCGGCCGGTCGTTCTGCCAGTCCAGATGGTGCACGATCTGCCCGTCGGGCGAGACCATCTGCAGTTCACCAAAAGGATGCTCATGCTCCATGTAGCGGGCTTCCTTGCCACCCAGAAAGCCGGCGCGCGGGCAACTGGTCCACAGGGGCTGCTCGGTCTCGGCGCAGGCCTGCAGCACGGCATCCACATCGGCAAAGGCCTGCAGCCGCTGCAGCGTGCGGATGGTGGGGAAGATGATGAAGAAGCTGCCCGCCGCATGGCGCTCCAGAGCGTCGGCCGGGCGCACCCACAGCGGTTCGAACTGCTCGGATTCGTCCGCCACCGGCGTCTGGCCCGGCGGCATGCGCGCCACCAGGAAGGGGACGTCGAAGCGCCGTGGCAGGTCGCGGTCGGTGACCCAGTGGGCCAGCACGAACACCTCGTCGGCTGCCAGCACCAGGCCATGCTGCGCACACTGCGCAGCGAAAGGCCGCTGGCGGTCGATGGCGGCGATGTCGTCGGGTGTGGGCGGCGAACCGTCCGGTCGGCGCGCCAACAGCACGCCCAGCTCCTCGTAACTCTCGCGGATGGCGGCAATCGCCTGGGTCAGATGCAGATCGCTCTGGCCCGGCCGGCGCCGCGCCTGGGCATGCGCGGCAGTGTCCAGCGCATCCACGCCACCGCCAGGAAACACATAGGCGCCCGGCGCAAAGCTGGCAGTGGCCGAGCGCCGCGTCATCAGCACTTCCAGCCCCCGGGGACTGTCACGCAGCAGCAGGACCGTGGCGGCCGGGCGGGGCAGCGCGGGTTCGCGCTGGACATGCAGGAGTTGGGTGGGACGGACCATGGTCTGCATTTTGCCGCCAATCGACGCTGCGCCGGTGCACAGGGGACACCCGTGCCCACCCCCGAAGGCGCGGAGCTTCAGGGGATAATCCGCGCATGCGAATCCCCTTTACCAAGATGCAGGGTGCGGGCAACGACTTTGTCGTGCTCGACGAGACCCGCAAGCCCCTTGGTCTGCGCGCGGCCCACTACCGCTTCCTGGGGGACAGGCATTTCGGAGTGGGCGCCGACCAGATTCTCAGCGTGCGCCCCTCACCCGGCGGCGGCATCGACTTCTCCTACGCCATCCACAATGCCGATGGCGACGAAGTCGAGCACTGCGGCAATGGCGCACGGTGTTTCCTGAAATATGTGCGCGAGCGTCGCCTGGTCGACAAGGACACGGTGACGGTGCAGACCATGAACCGCGTCCTGGAATTGCAGTGGCAAAGCGACGGCCGCGTGGCGGTGGACATGCAGGCACCCGTGTTCGAACTGGCCGCCCTGCCCTTTGAGCCGGCCGGCCTGTCACCGCAGCCGGTGGGCGCCTGGGAACAATGGCCCCTGGCGCTGGACGACAACGGTCGGCGCATCGAGGTACGCGTCGCGCTGGTCTCGATGGGCAACCCGCACGCCGTGCTGCTCGTCGACGACACGGATGCGGCACCGGTGGGCACCTGGGGGCCCCTGGTGCAGGCCCATGCCGCCTTCCCGCGGGGTGTCAATGTCGGCTTCCTGCAGGTGCTGGACCGCACCCGGGTGCGCCTGCGCGTCTACGAGCGCGGCGCCGGCGAAACCCTGGCCTGCGGCACCGGCGCCTGCGCAGCGGTCGTTGCCGGCGTGCGCCTGGGGCTGCTCGATGCCAGCGTCGACGTCCTGACCCTGGGCGGCCCGCTCACCATCGAGTGGGGCGGCGGCACCACACCGGTGCGCATGACCGGCTCCGCCACCACCGTCTTCGAAGGCGAAATCGATCTACCTGACAACCTATGAACCAACAAGCACTGACCAATCCGATCACCGAGGACGACATCGCCAACTACCTGGCCAATTCGCCCGATTTCTTCCAGCGCCATGCCGAACTGCTGGCCTCCGTGCACCTGGCCAGCCCGCACAACAACCGCGCGGTGAGCCTGCAGGAGCGCCAGGCGGAAATGCTGCGCGACAAGATCAAGTTGCTCGAACACCGGCTGATGGACATGATCCGCCACGGCAATGAAAACGCACTGCTGGCCAACCGCCTGTTGCGTTGGGCCGGGTCGCTGTTCCTGACCACCGACCCGGCCTCCATGCCCCAGCAGATCGCGGGGCAGATCGTCGAGCAGTTCTCGGTACCCCAGGTCACGATCAAGGTGTGGGGCGTGGCGCCGCATTTCGCCAGCCATGATTTCGCGCTGGGTGTCAGTGACGACGCGAAGCTGTTCGCCAACTCGCTGACCGAACCCTTCTGCGGCGTCAACACCGGCTTCGAGGCCGTGACCTGGCTGGCCGACCCGGCGGCGGCGGCCTCGATCGCGCTGCTGCCGCTGCGCAGCACGCCCGCCGGTCCGACGTCTGCGGCCTTCGGGCTGCTGGTGCTGTCGTCACCCGATGCCCAGCGGTTCAACAGCGGCATGGGCACGGACTTTCTGCAGCACGTGGCCGAAATCGCGAGCGCCGCGCTCGGGCGGCTGCGCTAGCCAGGGCCCTGCGGCCCGCGCTGCAGTCCCACCCCCAATGGAACCCGGTCCCGCCAGCCATTCGACGCCAGCGGCCCCTGCGCCGGACCCGCTGGTCGAGCGTTACCTGGAACATGTGCGGGTCGAAAAGCGTCTGGCGGCGCGCACGGTGGAGCTCTACGCACTCGACCTGCAGAAACTGGCAGCCTTCGCAGCCACCGTGCCGGTCGCACTGCGCGCGGTGCAGAACACCCACATCCGGCGCTGGGTGGCCAGCATGCATGCCGGCGGGCGCAGCGGGCGCGGAATCGCGCTGGTGCTCTCGGGCTGGCGCGGCTTCTACACCTGGCTCGGCCGGCAGGCGCTGGTGCCCTGCAACCCGGTGCAGGACATCCGCGCCCCCCGCTCCGGCAAACCCCTGCCGAAGGCGCTGAGCGTGGACGACGCGGTACAGCTGGCGTCCTTCCAGCAGCCGGGCAACGACCCCTGGCTGGAAACACGTGACGCCGCCATGGTCGAGCTGCTGTACGGCGCCGGCCTGCGCGTGGGAGAGCTCACCGGCCTGGACGTCATCGCATCCGCATCCGCCCGCGGCTGGGTCGATCTGGACGCCGGCGAGGCGCATGTCCTGGGCAAGGGCTCCAAGCGCCGCTCGGTTCCAGTGGGCCGCATGGCGCTGGAGACCTTGCGGGCCTGGCTGGCGGTGCGTGCGGACGGGCTCAAGGCGCCACATGCCGCACTGTTTGTCGGCCGCAACGGCACCCGCCTCACGCCGCACGCGATCTGGCAGCGGCTGCGGCTGCGCGGACAGCAGGCCGGTCTGGGCACGCCGGTGCACCCCCACATGCTGCGCCACTCGTTCGCCAGCCACCTGCTGCAGTCCAGCAGCGACCTGCGGGCCGTCCAGGAACTGCTGGGCCATGCCAACATCGGCACCACGCAGGTCTATACCCGGCTGGACTTCCAGCACCTGGCCAAGGCCTACGACGCGGCGCATCCGCGCGCCCGCAGCAAACGCCCGGCACAGGATTGATCGGGCCGGCCGGATGCGCCCAGACACGACAATCGGCCGATGAAAACCATCCGATTGCGCGAGGGCAAGGAGCGCTCGCTGCTCAAGCGCCACCCCTGGATCTTCGAATCGGCCATCGCGCGCGGCGGCGGCGACGCCGGCGAGACAGTTCGGGTGGAATCCCATGCCGGGCAGTTCCTGGCCTGGGCAGCCTTCAGCGCAGCCTCGAAAATCCGGGCGCGGGTCTGGAGCTTCGAGGAAAGCCGCCGGATCGACGCCGCGTTCTTCCGGGCGCAATGCGCCGCAGCCATCGATGCCCGCAAGCGCTTCGACATCCGCAGCGATGCGATGCGCCTGGTGCACGGTGAATCCGACGGGTTGCCGGGACTGGTGGTCGACCGGTATGGCGACACGCTGGTGGCGCAGTTCCTCTCGGCCGGAGCCGAACGCTGGAAAGCGGTGCTGGCCGACGCCCTGCTGGCCGAAACCGGGCTGCAACGGCTGTATGAGCGTTCCGACACGAGCAGCCGTGCACTGGAAGGCCTGGCCGAGGCCAGCGGCTGGTTGCGCGGGAACGGCCCGACCGCGCTGGTGCTGCAGGAACACGACTGGCAGCTCGGCCTGGACATCGCCCAGGGACACAAGACCGGCTTCTACCTGGATCAGCGCGACAGCCGGCTGCGCTTTGCCGACTACGCCCGGCGGCTCGGCTTTCAGGCGGTGCTGAACTGCTACTGCTACAGCGGCGGATTCACGGTGGCCGCGCTGGCGGGCGGCGCAGCGCATGTGACCTCGATCGACTCGTCCGAAGGCGCCATTGCGCTGGCCCGCGCCAATGTGGCGCGCAACCATGTCGACGCCGGGCGCGCGGAGTTTGTCGAGGCCGACGTGAACGGCTCTCTGCGCGGGTTCAAGGCCGAAGGCAGAAGCTTCGACGCGATCGTGCTGGACCCTCCAAAGTTTGCGCCCACTATTGCCCACGCAGAGCGGGCATCGCGGGCGTACAAGGACATCAACCGGCTGGCGCTCCAACTGCTGCGGCCCGGTGGCGTGTTGTTCACCTATTCGTGTTCCGGCGGCATCAGCGCCGACCTGTTCCACAAGATCGTCGCGGGGGCCGGCATCGATGCCGGCGTCGACGGTTACATCCACGAGCGCATGGGCGGCGCACCCGACCACCCGATGACCCTCCAGTTCCCGGAAGGCGAATACCTCAAGGGCCTGGTGGTGATGCGAAAGTGAGCCTCCGGCCTGTCCCTGGCGGGCACGGCACTACCGCCCACAGGGCGAAGCCGCACCGATGAACGCATCTGGAAATCGCCGCTAAACTCCCCACCTTCCCCCGATGGCGCACCTGACAACCCCTTGACAGCGGTCGCCGTTCTTTTCCACTGGAGCCCCCCATGAGCCTCATCCCCGCCACCATCCTGACCGGATTTCTCGGCTCGGGCAAGACCACCCTGCTCAAGCGGGTCCTGTCCGAGGCCCACGGCCAGAAGATCGCCGTGATCGAGAACGAATTCGGCGAGGAAAACATCGACAGCGACATCCTGGTGACGGACGTCAAGGAACAGATCATCCAGATGAGCAATGGCTGCATCTGCTGCACCATCCGGGAAGACCTGCGCAGCACGCTGCACGACCTGGCCGACAAGAAGCGCCGCGGCGAACTCGATTTCGACCGGGTGGTGATCGAGACCACCGGTCTGGCCGACCCCGGGCCGGTGGCCCAGACCTTCTTCATGGACGACGAAATCGCCGAGAGCTACCTGCTGGATTCGATCCTCACCCTGGTGGACGCCAAGCATGCCGTGGCCCAGCTCAACGACCGCCAGGAAGCGCGTCGCCAGATCGGATTTGCCGACCAGATCTTCATCAGCAAGTCGGACCTGGTGGCCAAGGACGACGTCGATGCCCTGATCCACCGCATCAAGCACATGAATCCGCGTGCGCCGCAGCAGACC
>JBIKTP010000109.1:0-7031 GCA_044348035.1 Burkholderiaceae bacterium | reverse complement strand
CTTGAGCTCGGCCACGCGGATCACATCGTCATACGCCATCGCCACCGCAATCCAGCGCGCAGCCTCGATGGTGGCGGCGTGGCCATGCTCCGCATCGCCCCAGCGCAGCGCATGGGCATGCAGGTCGGCCACACGGTCCAGGTATTCCTGGCCGTAGGCCAGGTCCTGATAGTCCAGCACCCGCTGCAGGCCGGCGCCCAGCATGGCGTGGGCGGCATACGGAAACTCGCGCTCGATGCGCGCCCGCAGCGGCTCCACCGCCGGGCTGGCAGCCTGCGCGGGCAACGGGCGCGGCGCGGTGGCCATAGGGTCGGGCGGTGCATCGCGACGCACCGGCCGGCGCACCGCTTCCAGCGCGGCACGCATGCAACGCACGCTGGCCTGCACGCCCACCCCGGCGCGCTGCACCGTGGCCTCGAAGGCGGCATCGTCGAACGGCAGCTCCCGGCAGCCGGCCAGCGCACCGAACAGCGCCGCCGACAACACGCTGCCGTTGGCCCTGGCCAGCGCCTGCATGTCCTCATGCAGAAAACGTTGCGCATGGCGGTACCCGGCCTCCAGCACGGCGGCGGCATCGGCCACGCCGTTGCCGGGCACCACCTTCTCCAGCGTCGCAAAGTCGCGGTGCGACGAGGTGATCAGCGTGGTGCGCTTCGCTGTCACCAGCCCGCGCTGCATCGCGCGGCCGGCTTCCATCAGCTCGGACGCGATGACGATGTCCACCTCGCCCGGCACGGCCATCTGCGCCAGCACCGGCTGCGCGCCGCGGGCCTCGGCATGGCGCTGCGCAAACAGCTCGATGTAGTAGATGGTGGCGCCAGTGCGCTGCGCCACGCCAGCCACCGAGGTGGCTTGCGCCAGGTAGCCGTTGTGCTGCGCCAGGTCGACGATCCAGTCCACCAGCACGCCGCCTCCTTGGCCACCCATGGCCAGGATGGCGATGGTGATGGGGCGCTGCGGGTCGTCGCCCAGCACCCGCGCATTGGCGTTGTCCGCGGCCATCAACCGGCCTCCGCGTGCAAGGCGCGTGCACGCAGCGCGCGCTGCTGGCGGGCCTGGAACCAGCCTACCACGCGGCGGCGCCAGCCGTCCACCGTGCGCTCCCAGCGCGACGGGTTGCGCACCCATTCGACACGGTAGAACGAGGGGCACAGCACCGCCGCATCGGCCACCTCGCCGCAGTGGCCGCAGGCCACGCAGCCGTCGTCCACATGGGCCACCGGGTCGGGCTTGAGCGGGTCGCCACTGCTCTTGAGCGTCAGCGAGGGGCAGCCCGACAGGCGCATGCAGGCATGGTCGCCGCTGCACACGGCGGCGTCGACGCCGAACTTCTCCTTCACCACGCGTTCGCCGCGCTCCACGGCGGCGGCCACCTGCGGCTTCACGCGGCGCTGCTTGTTGAGCATGCATTCGCTCTGCGCGATCACCACCTTGGGGCCTTTGTGGTCCGTGGTCAGCGCCTCCTTCAGCGCGGCCTGCATGGTGTTGACGTCGTAGGTGTGGTCCACGGTGCGCACCCACTGCACGCCCACGCCGCGCACCGCGGCCTCGATCGGGTGCTGGGTGCTGCGGTTCTGGTTGTCCACGCGCGACGACAGCAGGTCCTGCCCGCCGGTGGCGGCCGAGTAGTTGTTGTCCACGATCACGATCACGCCATCGGCCTTGTTGAAGACCGCATTGCCGATGCCGCTGGCCAGCCCGTTGTGCCAGAAGCCGCCGTCGCCCATCATCGCGATCGAACGCTTGCCAGCCGCGACGTTGAGCGCCGACGCACTTGACGCGCCCAGCCCGTAACCCATGGTGGTGGCGCCCAGGTGAAACGGCGGCATCGCGGCGAACAGGTGGCAGCCGATGTCGCCCGAGATATGGTGCATGCCCAGCTCTTGCTGCACCAGCGTCATGGCCGAGAAGATCGGCCGCTCGGGGCAGCCCACGCAAAAGCCGGGCGGGCGTGCCGGCACCACGGCGGCCAGCTCGGGCGCGCCCAGGCGCATCGGGGCGGCAGCCGCTGCGGCGGCAGCCGGCGAGGTGACCGGCAGGCGTGCCGGCTGCGGCGCGCGGGATGCATCCGATGCCGCCTGCACTGCCGCGTGGGCCGCCTCGGCTGCGGCCGCCTTGCGCATCGGCATGCCCAGCGGCACCACCTTGGCCAGCGCAGCGGGGCGGTATTTCTCCAGAAAGGTGGCCAGGCCGCGCTTGAGCTCGACCACGGTGTATTCCCCGGCGGGGGCGAGCATGTCCTTGCCGTGGAGGGTGGTGCGGATGCCGGCGCGGCCCAGCACCGCATGGATGGCCTGCTCGTGGTAATCCGGCTGGCCCTCCTCGACGACCAGCACCGCCTTCTTGCCTTCGCAGAAGCGCCGCACCTCGGCGTCCACCACCGGGTAGGCCACATTCATCACATACAGCGGGATGCGCGAATTGCCGTACAGGTCGGCCATGTCATGGCCCATCAGCGCGCGCAGCACGTTGTTGTACAGGCCACCGAGCAGGATGATGCCGAGCTCGTCCACGTCGCCGTCGAAGAACTCGTTCAGGCCGCGCTCCTCGATGAAGCGCACGGCGGCGGGCCAGCGGTCGATGATCTTCTCGTGCTCATGCAGGTAGCTGGCCGGCGGCAGCACGATGCGGCTGGTGTCGCGCACGGGTGACTCCAGCGCCTCGCGCAGCGTGTAGGGCGGCGGCACGTTCGGCCGCGTCACGAAGCTGCCGTGCAGGTGGCAGGAGCGCACCCGCAGCTCCAGCATCACCGGGGTGCGGCTGGCCTCGGACAGCGCAAAGCCGTCGTGCACCGCCTGCACGATGCTGGGCAGGTTGGGCCGCGGGTCCAGCAGCCAGATCTGCGACTTCATCGCGAACGCGTGGCTGCGCTCCTGCATGATCGAGGAGCCTTCGCCGTAGTCCTCGCCGATGATGATGAGCGCGCCGCCCGTCACCCCGCCCGAGGCCAGGTTGGCCAGCGCATCGGAGGCCACGTTGGTCCCCACGGTGGACTTCCAGGTCACGGCGCCGCGGATCGGGTACATGACCGACGCCGACAGCGTCGCCGCCGCCGTGGCCTCGCTGGCGCTGGCCTCGAAGTGCACGCCCAGCTCCTGCAGGATGGGCTGTGCGTCGGCCAGCACGTCCATCAGGTGCGAGATCGGCGAGCCCTGGTAACCCGCCACATACCCCACGCCACACTCCAGCAGGGCCTTGGTGACGGCCAGGATGCCCTCGCCATGGAACACCGTGCCGGGTTCGGCGCGCAGCTGCCGCACCTCGGCTGCAAAGGAACGCTCCGCCATGGACCGGCCCCGCTCAGGAAGGAATCAGCGCCAGCACCCGCAGCGGGCTGCCCGAGCCGCCCTTGATCTTCAGCGGCGCCGACACGATCATCGCGCCGGTGACCGGCAGCTGGTCGAGGTTCTTCAGGCACTGCAGGCCGAACTTGTTGGCGCCGTGCATCAGCGTGTGGCAGGGGTAGGCCATGGGCCAGGCATACGACTGGCCCGCGTCGGTGTTGATGGTCTCCACCGCGAAACCGTGCACGTTGCGGCCCACCAGAAACTCCACGGCCGCCTGCGTCGGGCCGGGGGTGTGGGCGCCGTCTTCCTTCATGTTCACATAGGCCGCCGGGTCGGAGATGCGCTTGGACCAGTCGGTGCGAAACGCCACCCAGGCACCGGCCGGGATGCGGCCGTGTTTCGCCTCCCACGCCTCCAGGTACTCGACGGTCAGCAGCCAGTCGGCGTTCTTGGCCACTTCGGCGCTGCCGTCCACCACCACCACGGGCGCGACGAAGTTGCGGGCCTCGATCAGGTCGACGGTGTTGTTCGCATGGTCCTTGCCCGAGATCCAGTGGGCCGGCGCGTCGAAGTGCGTGCCGGTGTGTTCGCCGCAGGAAAAGTTGTTCCAGTACCAGCCCGGGCCGGCCTCGTCGTACTTCGAGATGCGCTCCATCTTGAAGGCCGCCACCTGGCCGAACTGCGGCGGCAGCACCAGCGGCGGGAAGTCTTCCGACAGCGTCTGCGTGAGGTCGACCACGCGGATGGTGCCAGCGGCCAGCTCGGCTGCGAACGATGCGAGAACATTGCTCATGGTGATCTCCTGGGGTTGTCAGTATGGGAGGGGTCTGCTCGGGTTTACAGTCTAGCCTTGGCCGCTGGCCTGCGACTATCCGGATTGCGCCGATGCCTGTCCGATAAACGCAGCCGCTGGCGCCGACCTTGCATTGCCGAACCGGACAGGACACCCGCGATGTTTGCCTCTCCTCCCCTGCCAGACGCCCGCCAGCAGCTGCTGGACGCCTACCCGCTGATCCGTTCGCGCTCGGCCACCGAGGCGCGCGACCTGGTCGGCCGGGCACTGTCGCCGCACCACCTGCAGGTGCGCACCGATGCCCGCGCGTTCGAGGCCCGGCACAACCAGATCCGGCTGCACGAGACGGCGATCAACGTGCTCAGTTATGGCGCCGAGGTCGAGATCGACCCCGGCGAACGCGGCGACTACTACCTGCTGCAGCTGCCCCTGCAGGGCCGCGCCCGGGTGCGCTGCAACGACCAGGAGGCCTGGGTCCACCCCGAGGTGATGAGCGTGCTGCAGCCCCGCGCCCGCACCCGCATGGTCTGGAGCAGCGACTGCGCGATGATCATGCTGCAGGTGCCCAGCCAGACGCTGCGCACTGCCTGGCAGGCCGACGACGGCCCCCTGCCCGCGCTGCGCCTTACCCGGTCCCGGCATGACCCGGCGGTCGCCGCCTGGTGGCAGGCCCTGGGCGACATAACGCGCAATCTGCACCAGCATGGCGCGCAGTGGCTGCGGCACCCGGCGGCATTCGCGGCGATGGAGGGGTTTCTGATCAGCGGGCTCGACCTGCTGCGGCCCGAGGGCGCTGACAGCGGCCAGGCCGCAGCACCGTTGGCGCAGGCAGACAGCTCGCGCCTGCAGCGCGCGGTGGACCACATCCATGCCCATGCCCACGAGGGCCTCACGCTGGCCGGCATCGCGGCAGCCGCCTGCATGAGCCCGCGCGCGCTGGAGGCGGCCTTCCGGCGCCGTTACGACACCACCCCGCTGGCCTACGCCCGCGGGGTACGGCTGGAGCGCGTGCACCAAGCCCTGCAACAGGCGGCCCGCATGGGGGAGACCGCGTCGGTGACGGACATCGCCCTGCGGCACGGCTTCATCCACATGGGTCGGTTTGCGGCGTACTACAAGCAGCGCTTCGGCTGCTCGCCGTCGGCCGCATTGCGCGGGAATTGACGGATAACGGCCCCCGACCGGCCGGCCATCACTGGCTGTTGAGCCAGCGCACCAGTTCCCCGAAACACGCCTGCGCCGAGAAGTGTCAGGCCGAGTAGGCATGGGCCCAGGCGTCTGGTGGAGAGGTCCCGTCCGGACACGGGCGTAGAATCTGGTCAACCAAACATTTTTTCTGGTTGTTCATGACCACTGTAGCTCTCTTTGAGGCCAAGACCCGGTTGTCCGAGTTGCTGGTACAGGTGCAGCGCGGCGAGGAAATCGTCATCACGCGCCATGGAGTTCCCATGGCGCGGCTGGTACCTCCATCCGCCCCGGGCCGTCGCCGGGCCAGCACCCAGCGCCAGCGGGTGGATGCCGCGTTCGAGGCTCTGGCGGGGCTGCGGCAGGGGGCGTCCCTGGACATCCCGCTGCGTCAGGCCATCGACGCGGGCCGCGACTGACGGACTGCCCTGGACATGCCATTCGTTCTGGACAACTCGGTGGTCTCGGGTTGGTACCTCGAGAACCAGGCCACCGGCTACACCACGGCGATCGCGCAGCGTTTGCGCGACGACACGGCCCATGCGCCAGCCATCTGGGAACTGGAGTTCGCCAATGTGCTGCGCACCGCCTGCCTGCGCCAGAGAATGACCGCCGATCAGGCGCAGCAGGTGGTGGCGCAGATCGAACTGCTGCCGATCGAGGTGGACCGCGCAGCCGTGCCGCGTGGGCAGTTGGTGGCGCTGGCACTGCGCTTCGGGCTGAGCAGCTACGACGCGGCCTACCTTGAACTGGCGCTGCGTCTGCAATGCCCCATCGCAACCCAGGACACCGCCCTGAAAGAAGCCGCCATGGCCAGCGGCGTCGGCTGGGTGGCAGGCGGCTGAGGGCCACCAGCGGCTCCTCGAGCAGTGACTCCAGCCGCTGGCGCACGCGCTCCAGCCCTTCCCGGTGGTCCACCCGGTCCCGCAGCACCACGCAGGGGATGGTCGAAACCTGGCGCAGGGACAGCCGGGTGTTGCGCAACGGATGCATGGACCCACGGCAGCGCTTGCGCCTGTAAACTGTCCTGCGCTGCCGCGGGGCGGCATGTGCACGCACGGGGAATCCGCATGCCTTTGTCCTTTGACCTTCCACTCGACAAGCTCCTGACCTACCAGGGCACCAATCCGCGCCCCGACGACCTCGACGCCTACTGGCAGCGCGGCCTGGCAGAGATGCGGGCGCTGGACCCGGCCGTCACGCTCGAGCCCGTCGACTTCCGCGCGCCGTTTGCCGACTGCTGCGGCCTGCACTTCACCGGCACCGGCGGCGCGCGCGTGTTTGCCAAGCTGCTGCGGCCGCGCCAGAGCGCCGGGCGCCGGCCCGCCGTGCTGCACTTCCACGGGTATGCCGGCGCCTCCGCCGATTGGTTCACCTACCTGCCGTATGTCGCCGCCGGCTACGTCGTCGCAGCGCTGGACTGCCGCGGACAAGGCGGTGTCTCGGAAGACGCGGGCACACCCGGCCGCGGCACCCTGCGCGGCCATATCGTGCGCGGCCTGCAAGGCCCTGTGGACCAACTCTACTACCGGCAGGTGTTCCTGGACACCGCCATGCTGGCGCGCATCGTGATGGGCCTGCCCGAGGTCGACCCGGCGCGGGTGGGCGCCTACGGTGGCAGCCAGGGCGGTGGTCTGGCGCTGGCGTGTGCCGCGCTGGTGCCCGAGATACGCCGTGTCGCACCCACCTACCCGTTCCTGTGCGACTACCAGCGGGTGTGGGAGATGGACCAGGCCAAGGAGGCCTACTGGGAGCTGCAGGACCAC
>JBIKTP010000108.1:0-7057 GCA_044348035.1 Burkholderiaceae bacterium | reverse complement strand
GGTCACGGTATGTTTGAAATCACGCGTCAGTGCCATTGGGTTCACCTCGTGTGTGGGCCGCTGCCGACCAATTTTGCTTGTGCCTTCTTGCGGGACTTGTACTCTGCCAGCAAGTACTTTGCCTGGTCAATATCTCTTTGCTGTCCGCGCTTGGTACCTCCGCCGAACAGCACGATCAGTGCCTCGCCATCTCGCGCAAGGTAGATCCGATAGCCAGGTCCCCAGTCAATGACATATTCACCCATCCCGCCAAACCACTTGATCGCGGAAACATTGCCCAGCTCAAGCCGAAGTTTGGCCGTCGTGACCTTGGCAGCAGCGCGCGCATCGAGCGTGTCGAACCACCGCTTGTACGGGTTCGATCCATCCTCACGCAGGTACTCTTGGACAACCATGGTCAGGATGAATGGTAACGTATTGGTTACCGTCATGTCCATAGCCGCTCGCGTGGTTGCAGTCGCGTCGGGATGCTCCACCGGCGTGACCGGAAGGCGCAGACAATGACCCTGCACAGATTTTGCACAAGTGAATCAGAGGCACAGGAGGCCGGCAATGGGAACCCATGAACCAGTCGACGAGAAGCCGTTGAGTCGCCCCGCTGTGAGTGAAGAGGTTGAGCGCGTCGACCAGGCAGAGTCCGCACTGCCCGACACTGCGCTGCAGAGGCGCCGCAATGGCGCCGTCGCTGCGCTGGAATCCTGGAGCGCAATGGCTGCCACGGCGGCGACGCCGGCGGCGTCTGCGCTCTCCGACGATGCCATCAACCGCCTTGTGCACACTCTGCGGTGAGTGCCTCTGCAGTCTTCCTGATGAACTGGCCAGATCATGCGAGCACCTGAGACCCGGCCGACCGACGCCACAACCCGCGAGCTCGCCACCCTGCGCGAACAACTCGCCGCCCAGACCGCCCGCGCCGACGCCGCACAGGCCGCGCTGGGCGAATCGCTGGCCTACCAGACGGCCATCAGCAACGTGCTGCGGGTGATCAGCGAGTCCCCGGCCGACGTCACGCCGGTGTTCCAGACGATCCTGCAGACGGCCGATCGGCTGTTCGGCGCCGTGATCGGTGCGGTGTTTCGTTATGACGGCCAACAGGTGCACCTGATGGCCACGGAGGGCTGGTCGCCAGCCGCGCTGGAGGACGCACAGCGCCACTACCCGGGCCCGCCCAACCCGACGATGATCAGCGGCAGGGTGCTCCTGTCTGGCCAGGTGCAGACCATCACCGACACCTTTGCCGATAGTGCCTACGACCCTTTGACCAGCCGCAAAGGCCAGTGGCGGCGCATGCTCGGCGCGCCTATGCTGCGTGACGGGCAGCCCGTCGGCGCGCTGGTCATTGCCTGGGCCGAGCCTGGCCCGAGCGACCAGCGCCAGGTGGAACTGCTGCAGACTTTCGCCGAACAGGCGGTGATCGCGGTCGAGAACGCCCGGCTGATCAATGAAACCCGCGAGGCACTGGAACAGCAGAAAGCCAGCGCGGACATCCTGCGCGTGATCAGCCATTCGCCGACCGAGGTGAAGCCGGTGTTCGACGCGATTGTCGGCACGGCGGTGCCTCTTCTGGCCTGCGACCGGGCCATCATCATGCTGTGTGATGCCCGGCATTTCTGGGCAGCCGCCGCAGCCACACGGGTGGCGGGCCTGGCCGCGTTGGTCGAAGGCACCCGGCTGCCGCTGGACGCTGCGCTGAACTTTCCTTCCCGCGCGATCCTGTCGAAATCGGTGCTGCATCTGCCTGACTGGAATGCCCTCGACGATCTGCCGGAGCACGAACGCCATATCCGGGACGTCACCGGCATACGTTCCGGCCTGATGGTGCCCTTGCTGCGTGACGGTGCCTGCATCGGTCTGCTGGCGCTGGTGCGCATGCAACCGCTCGCCTTCAGCGACAAGGAGATCGCGCTCGCCCAGTCGTTCTGCGACCAGGCCATGATTGCCATCGGCAACACGCGCCTATTCAACGAGACCCAGCTGGCGCTGGAGCGCCAGACGGCGACCGCCAATGTGCTCAAGGCCATCAGCCGCTCGACCTTCGACCTGACTGCGGTTCTGGAGACGCTGATCGCCACCGCGGCGCGGCTGGCCAATGCCTGGCTCGGCGTGATCTTCAAGATCGACGGTGATTTTGCGCGGCCAGCCGGCCTGTTCGGTGCGACGCCGGCCCTGCTCGACCATCTGGCTTCGCATCCGATCGACCTGCGTGACCAGAACTCCGTGACCTCGCGCGCCGTGGCCATGGGCCAAGCCTTTCAGGTGGAGGATACGGCCGACCAGAGTGTGTATGGGCGTGGCGATGTGCAGCAGGTGGGCGGCTATCGCACGCTGCTGGCGATTCCGATCCTGCGCGAGGGTGTGGCCATCGGCGTGTTGACGCTGGGCCGCCAGGAGGTGCAGGCGTTCAATGCGACCGAGATCGAACTGGTCACGTCCTTTGCCGACCAGGCAGCCATCGCGATGGAAAATGTGCGCCTGTTCAACGAAACCAAGGAGGCGCTGGAGCAGCAGACCGCATCGGCAGAGGTGCTGCAGGTGATCGGCAGCTCGGTCTCCGACACCAAACCGGTGTTCGAGCGCATCCTGAGCAGCGCGCAGAGGATCCTCAGCACCAACTACGTCAACATCGGATTGATCGGCGCGGATGGCCTGGTGCACCTGAATGTGAATGCACAGCCGCAGTTTCCTGGAGATCCGATGTATCCGAGGTTGGTGGAGTTTCTCCATCGCACCTTTCCGCAGCCGGTACGCGAGTCGCTGCACAGTTATGTGGCGCACAAATGCAGGGTCATGCACTACCCGGATGTACTGAACGGCAACGAGGCTCCGCTGGCGCTGCGTGAGGCCAACGCATGGATGGGCGACCATTCCGAACTGTGGGTGCCCCTGGTCTGGAACGGCCAGGGGATCGGCGCATTCGGTATTGCGCGTTTCCCGATCAGGCCGTTCAGCGACAAGGAGATCGCCCTGATCAAGACCTTCGCCGACCAGGCGGTGATCGCGATCGAGAACGTGCGCCTGTTCAACGAGACCCGCGAGGCGCTGGAGCAGCAGACCGCCACCGCCGAGGTGCTGCAGGTGATCAGCAGCTCGGTGGCCGACACGGCGCCGGTGTTCGACAAGATCCTGCTGTCCTGCCAGAAGCTGTTTTCCAGCGGCCATGTGGCGATCGCGCTGATCGGTGACGACGGGATGATGCACCTGGCCCAGAACCGCGAAGGCATCGTCGAGGCCGACGGCAGCCTGAACCCGGTGGCCAGCCGGGTGCAGGGGTCGTTTCCGCGGCCGGTGGAAAAGTCGATCCAGGGGTATGCCATCCACAAGAAGGCGGTGGTGCAGTTCGCGGATGTGATGTCCGGCGCTGGCGTGCCCCGGGGGCTGCGCGAATCGGCTGTGCAATTCGGCGTCAACTTCTCGCTGATGGTGGCCCCCATGATGTGGGAGGGCAGGGGCATCGGCGCACTGCAGGTGACGCGTATTCCGCCTGCGCCGTTCACCGAGCGCGAGGTCAACCTCATCAAGACCTTCGCCGACCAGGCCGTCATCGCCATCCAGAACGCGCGCATGTTCCGCGAGACGCAGGAGGCCCGCGCCGCCGCCGAGCAGGCCAACGAAGCCAAGAGCGCCTTCCTGGCCACCATGAGCCACGAGATCCGCACCCCGATGAACGCGGTGATCGGCATGAGCGGCCTGTTGCTGGACACGCCGCTGAACGCCGAGCAGCGCGACTTTGCCGGCACCATCCGCGACAGCGGCGACGCGCTGCTGACCATCATCAACGACATCCTCGACTTCTCGAAGATCGAGGCCGGGCGCATGGACATCGAGGCGCACCCGTTCGATGTGCGCGAATGCGTCGAGTCGGCGCTGGACCTCATCAGCACCCGGGCGGCCGAGAAGCGCCTGGATATCGCCTACCAGTTCGAGGGCGAGGTACCCGAAGCGGTCAACGGCGACGTGACGCGGCTGCGCCAGGTGCTGCTGAACCTGCTGTCCAACGCGGTCAAGTTCACCGAGGCCGGCGAGGTGGTGCTGACGGTCAGTGCGCGCGACGTGGAAGCGGGCGTGGAGTTGCAGTTCGAGATCCGTGACACTGGCATCGGCCTGTCCGAGGCGGGCATGGGGCGG
Source organism: Burkholderiaceae bacterium (assembly GCA_044348035.1). Classification (GTDB taxonomy): domain Bacteria; phylum Pseudomonadota; class Gammaproteobacteria; order Burkholderiales; family Burkholderiaceae_C; genus CAISIP01. The sequence goes on along the minus strand of JBIKTP010000108.1, from coordinate 2,932 downwards.
TTGTTCCAAAGTTTCAGCCAGGCCGATTCCAGCACCACCCGCAAGTACGGCGGCACCGGGCTGGGCCTGGCTATCAGCAAGCGGCTGGCCGAGCTGATGGGCGGCACCATGCAGGCCCGCAGCGCCGGCCTGGGGCAGGGCACGACCTTCAGATTCAGCATCGTCGCGCCACGGGCCGATTCACCCCAGGCGCGCCGCCGCGAGCTGCTGGGCCAGCAGCCTGCACTGGCAGGGCACCGCGTGCTGGTGGTGGACGACAACGCCACCAACCGGCGCATCCTGGCGCTGCAGACGGCCAAGTGGGGCATGCAGGTGCGCGACACCGCGTCCGCGGGCGAGGCGCTGGGCTGGCTGCAGGCCGGCGAGGTGTTCGACGTGGCCGTGTACGACATGCACATGCCCGAGATGGACGGCATGGCCCTGGCCGAGCGCACCCGCGCGATCCACCCCGGGCTGCCGCTGGTGCTGTTCACCTCGCTGGGCCGGCGCGAGGCCGGCGACCTGAGCACGCTGTTCGCCGCCTACCTGAACAAGCCGCTGCGCCAGAGCCAGCTGTTCGACACACTGGCGGCGCTGTTTGTCGTGCCCGACCCGCACGCCAGTGCGCCCACCCCGGCGCCCGTGGCCGAGCGCGAGGAGATGGCCCGCAGCCACCCGCTGCGCATCCTGCTGGCCGAAGACAACATCGTGAATCAGAAGCTCGCGCTGCGCCTGCTGCAGCAGATGGGCTACCGGGCCGACCTGGCAAGCAACGGCATCGAGGCTGTCGAAGCCGTGGCGCGCCAGCCCTATGATCTGGTGCTGATGGACGTGCAGATGCCCGAGATGGACGGCCTGGAAGCCTCGCGCCAGATCACCGCCCGCTGGCCGGCGGGTGCGCGCCCGCGCATCGTGGCCATGACCGCCAACGCCATGCAGGGCGACCGCGAGATGTGCCTGGCTGCGGGCATGGACGATTACGTGACCAAACCGATCCGGGTTGATGCGCTGGTGCAGGCATTGCGGGCCGTCACCCGGCGGCAGGTCGACTGACATGCTGGGCTTCGTTGATTTTTTCAGTTTCGGAGTGGGACTCCGGATCTGTGAAGCTGTTGATCTGGCCCGAGCTCATGGCAGCCCGGGTACCGGCAGCGTGGTGGGGGATCAGGCCGGCGGCGCATTCGGCGCAGCGGCTGTCCTCCGCCCTTCGGGCTCCCCCTTTACGCCGCTGCGCCGAACGCACCGCCGACCTGATCTGGCGACCTGGTTGGAGCGCGCGCAGCAAACACCTCCGCTGCGCTCCAAGGCGCGTTACCCAATCCATCCGCCCGCAGTACCTGACTCGGGCGCTGCACAAAACCCCGCACGCAAGGACGCATGACCCGCCATGGCTGACACCCCGACCATCGACCCCGCCACCTTCGCCGAACTGCAGGACGCCGCCGGCGCCGATTTCGTCGTGGAGCTCGTCAACACCTTCCTCGAAGAGGCGCCTGGCATGCTGGCCGAGCTGCGTGCCGCGCAGGCTGCCGGCAATGGCGAGGCCTTCCGCCGCGCGGCGCATTCGCTCAAGAGCAACAGCAACACCTTCGGCGCCACGCAGCTCGGGCTGATGGCGCGCGACCTGGAGCTGGGCGGGCTGCTGGCCGATGCGACACCTGTCGATGCGCTGGAGGCGGCGTACCAGCAGGCCGCTGCGGCCCTGCAGGAGTTGACCCGTGGCTGAACTCGGCGCCCGCCTGCTGGTGGTGGACGACAACAAGGTCAACCGCCTGCTGCTCGGCCGCAGCCTGGAACTGCAGGGCCACAAGGTGGCCAGTGCCGGGAACGGCCGCATCGCGCTGGAGATGCTGCGCGCCGGTACCTACGACCTGATGCTGCTCGACATGGAAATGCCCGAGTTGGACGGCTTCGGCGTGCTGGAGCAGATGAAGCAGGACGGTCGGCTGCGCGACCTGCCGGTGATCGTGACCAGCTCGCTCGAAGGCGTGGCCCATGTCGTGCGCTGCCTGGAGCTGGGCGCCGACGACTACCTGCGCAAGCCGGTGAACCCGGTGCTGCTCAAGGCGCGCATCAACTCCAGCCTGGAGAAAAAGCGCCTGCGCGACCAGCAGAAGGCGCTGATTGCGCGGTTTGCCACGTCCGAAGTGGCCGAGGACCTGCAGCAATCGGGCTTTGCGCTGGGCGGCCGGCGCCTGCGCTGCACGGTGATGTTCAGCGACATCCGCGGCTTCACCAGCCTGTGCGAGAAGCAACCGCCCGAGGAAACCATCGAGCTGCTCAACACCTACTACACGCTGATGTTCGATGCCATCAGCGGGCATGGGGGTGTGGTGAACCAGATGATCGGGGATGGGTTGATGGCGATCTTCGGCGCGCCGCTGCCGCTGCCCGATCCGGAGCTGGCCGCCGTGCGTGCGGCGCTGGACATGCAGGAGATGGTGACGATGTTCAGCCATGAGCGCGTGGCGTTCGGGAAGCACGCGATCCGCATCGGCATCGGCATTGCGTCGGGCGAGGTGGTGGCGGGGTACACGGGCACCCAGCAGCGGGCGACCTATACCTGCATCGGCGACACCGTGAACCTGGCGGCGCGGCTGGAGGCGCATACCAAGGTGGCGAGGCGGGGGATTCTGGTGGATGCGGCGACCCAGTCGGCCATCGGGGACCGCGTTGCCATGGAAGGCCTGGGGGAGGTGCAGTTTAAGGGGAAGGGGGCGGGGGTGGGGGTGTTTGGGGTGGGGTAGTTGGAACGGTCAGGGGGTCTGTTCCAGGATGCCGGTGGCCAGGTGACCTTGCCCGTGAAAAACGTATCCCTTGCTGAGTAGTCAAATCAAAGCAAGGAGAACGGAAATGACGAAGACGGCACAAAGGGCGCGCTACACGCTCGAATTCAAGCAAGAGGCAGTGCGGCTGGTCGAAGGTGGCCAGAGCATCGCGGCGGCGGCGCGTT
>JBIKTP010000107.1:0-7099 GCA_044348035.1 Burkholderiaceae bacterium | reverse complement strand
TGCGACCCCAGGGCACCGCTCGGCCCTGCGCCACCGCCCGCGCCCCCGGCATACAGATGGATGCGCCCGTTGTCCGTCAGCCCGTTGCTGTTGGCGTTCGACGCGCGAACCAGCAGGCTGCCGCTGCTGAACACTTCGGACACCACATTGCCATATCCGTCGCCGGCAGTCTGGCCGACCAGGCTGTTGGCACCCGACACCACACCGCTGATGCCGCTGGCCGCCAGCCCGACGGACACGGCGCCAGCTCCGGCCGCATAGCCTGTGCTGGACACAAAGTAGTCGCCCGTGCTCAGGATGAAGACACCCCCTGACCCAATCGAGTCGCCGGGATTGGCGCCCACGAGGCTGTTGACGGCGCTCACTGCACCGGTTGGCGGGGCTGCAGGGTTGATCCATGTCACGGCACCCCGGCTGCCCGACCAGGCATTGCTGCGCAGCACTTTGTAAGCGTTGCCGGACGTGAATCCGTTGCCGCCCACCTGATCGCCGGCCGCGCTACCCACCAGGCTGTTGGCGGCGCTCACCACGCCGGTCAGGGGCGCGGCCGTACTGATCCAGGTGACCGCACCCGTGTTGCCGTTCCAGGTGGTCGTGCGTGTGGCCGCATGTCCCACATCGAGGGATTCGACAACGTTCGTTCCAACCCGATCACTCGCATTGCCACCCACCAGACTGTTGGCGGTGGACACCACCCCGGTGACGCCGGTCGCCAGGCTGCCCCAGGTGATGGCCCCGGCATCCACGATGGTGCCGTTGTCCCAGTTGGGGCTGCGGATGCCGACCAGGCTCCCGAGCACGCTGCGCCCGGAACTGCCCACCGCATCTCCGGCGCTGGCACCGACCAGGCTGTTGGTCGCGTCCACGACACCAACCGTGCCGGTGTTGTTGTCGAACCAGGTCACGGCGCCCCGGCCCGCGTTCCAGGCGGTGCTGGTCACCACCGACTTGCCGTTGAACAGGTTCTGCACGCTGTTGCCGACCTGGTCGCCGGCATTGCCTCCGACCAGGCTGTTGCTCGCACTCACCGCGCCGGTCATTGGCGCTCCGCTGGTGTTGACCAGGGTCACCGCACCGGCGCTGCTGTTCCAGTTCGGGTTGGCGAGGTAATAGCGGTCCGTGCCGACGAACTGCAGGGAGGTGTTGCCGACACGGTCGTTGGCATGGGTGCCCACCAGGCTGTTGGCCAACGAAATGACGCCGGTGACCGGCGCGTCGGCGAAGGTGATGGCGCCCGCCTTGGTGGCCCCGCCGTTGCTCCAGTTCGGGTTGCGGATCGCGATCTGGCCGCCCACATTCTGGTAGCTGTTGCCGCCCACCCGATCGCCGGTCGTGGTGGTGCCCGCTGTCGAACCCACCAGGCTGTTCGACGCACTGACCACCCCGAAGGTGCCCACCGTGTTGTCGTACCAGGTCACCGCGCCCCTGTTGCCATTCCATCCCGGACTGAACACCAGCGAATGGCCGGTGGACAGGTCACTGAAGCCGCTGCCTCCGACCTGATCGCCCACCGTGCCGCCGATCAGGCTGTTGGCGCTGCTGATCGCGCCCACGACCGGGGCCGCTGGGTCGATCCAGGTGACAGCCCCGGAATTGCTGTTCCAGTCGGGGGTTCGCAACACATAGTTGCCGGTCGAGAAAAGTTCCTGGATGGAATTGTTGCCCACGCGGTCGTTGGCCACACTGCCTACCAGGCTGTTGGTCGGGTCGACCGCGCCGGCCAGACCCGCGGCGGCATCGACCCAGGTGACGGCGCCGGCGTCGACGACGCTGCCGCCGTTGTTCCAGTTCGGGCTGCGGATGGCCACCGAACTGCCCAGGAACTGGTAGTTGCCAAACCCGCCGACCTGATCCCCGGGGGTGGATCCGACCAGGCTGTTGGTGGCACCCACGACGCCGGTGGTCCCCGTGGCATTGTCAAACCAGGTGACGGCGCCCCGGGAACTGCCCCAATTGGGGCTGAACACCATGGTTTTGCCATTGCCGGCATTGACCATTGCACCGGAGCCGACCTGGTCGCCGGCCGCTGCGCCGACCAGGCTGTTGCTGCTGCTGACCGTGCCCACGACCGGCGCGGCGCTGTCCACCCAGGTGATGGCGCCTGCCACGCTGTTCCAGTTCGGTGAATGCAGCAGGTAACGGATGCCGTCGATGTGACGCAGGCCATTGCTGCCGACCCGGTCATTGCTGGACGAACCCACCAGGCTATTGGCTGCGCTGACCGCGCCGAAGATGCCGGTGGAACCGTCGACCCAGGTGACCGCACCGGCGCGGGGTGCCGACGCTGTGTTGCCCCAATCGGGGCTGAAGACGGCGAGCCGGCCGCCCATATTCAACAGACTGTCGCTGCCTACACGGTCACCCACAGTGGAGCCCACCAGGCTGTTGGCGGCGCCCACCACACCGACGGTGCCAGCCGCTTCGTCCATCCAGGACACGGCACCGACGCTGCCATTCCAGTCCGGGCTGAATACTGCAGCCTTGCCGTAACCCGTGAAGACGCCGTTGCTCCCGACGAAATCTCCGGGGCTTCCCCCCACCAGACTGTTGGTGCTGCTGACGGCTCCGATCGCCGGACTGGCGGTGTCGACCCAGGTGACGGCGCCACTGTTGCTGTTCCAGCCCGGATGACTGGCGATGTAGCGGATGCCATCGATGTAGACCAGTGAACCGCCGCCAATGCTGTCGTTGTCATGGCTTCCCACCAGGCTGTTGCCGGCCCCCACCTCCCCGACCAGTGGCGCGGATGGGTCCACCCAGGTCATGGCGCCGGCATTCGTCAGGGTGCCGCCCGCCGTCCAGTTGAAGCTCTTGATGACCAACTTGTTGTTCAGGTTTTCCCAGTACCCGCTGCCAACCCGGTCGCCGGCATGACTGCCCGTCAGGCTGTTGGCAGGGCTGACCACCCCCGTGGTACCTGCCACGGTGTCGTACCAGGTGACGGCGCCCATGCCACCGTTCCACTCGGGGCTGAACACGGCATGGGTGTTGCTGTAGACATCGTAGATGCCGTCGCTGCCCACACGGTCGTTCGGCAGCGAGCCCACCAGGCTGTTGGCGGAGGTGATCGGCCCCACCAGAGGGGATGCCGTGTCGACCAGGGTCACCGCGCCGGCCGAGCTGTTCCAGTCGGCGCTGGCAACATACCAGCGCGTCCCGGAGAATTGGTTGATGCCGCTGTCGCCAACCCGGTCGCCCGCCGAGCTGCCCACCAGGCTGTTGGCTGCCGACACCACGCCTGTCATGCCGGCGGCGGAGTCGTACCAGGTGATCGCTCCCTGGGTGCCGCTCCAGTTGGGGCTGAACACGCCCAGCTTGCCGCTGTTGAGGGTGCGAATGCCGCTGCTGCCGATCTGGTCGCCGGCCGACGCCCCGACCAGGCTGTTCGCCGACGACACCGCACCCGACGCGCCGGTGCTCAGGTTGAACGGGGTGAGGGCGCCAGCGCTGCCGCCCCAGGAAGGGCTGCGGATCAGCCGGTCGCCATTGCCCAGCGTGATGGTCGAACCGAACACGTTGGTCATGAAGTTGCCGCTGCTGCCGACCTGGTCGCCGGCCGCACTGCCACGCAGGGCCGAGATCAGGCTGCCGGTGCTGCCGCTGAACAGGTAGACGGCCCCCGAATCGGTGCCCGCGAAGTCGTCCTGCGGGTTGAAGACCAGGATGGTGCCCTGGCTGTTCAGTACCTGCAGCGAGGAGCCGAAGAACTCGCTGCCACCCGGGTTCGGGTCGAGCAGTTCCACACTGACGCCGGGGATCACGGCGGTGGCTTCGATCACGATGTTCTTGGGGTCGAGCAGGAAGGTGCCGGCCTTGCCCGCTGGCGCGCCGGCATTCGGCGAGGCGGTAAAGTGGGTGGCCTGCTTGCCCGAGGCTTCAATGAAGCCGCCGTCGCCGCCGCTGGCGCCGCCACGGGCCGTCAGCGCGCCGCCCACCCGGCTGGTGCCATCTGCCCAGACAACGATTTCGCCGCCCTTGCCATCCTGGCGTGCGCTGGCCTGCAGGGAGGTGTCGGCAGTGGTCGTGGCGCTGTGGGCGTTGGCAACGCCCGCGTCCTGCCCGGAGCGCCCGCCGCCCACCAGCACGCTGCCGCCCCCGGCATCGCCATCGGCCCGCACCGTGGCGGCGGCCAGCACGACGTCGCGCCCGGTCAGCACCACATGCCCGCCCCGTCCGGTCCCGCCATCGGCGTCGATGGTGGCTGAGCTGTACAGATGGCCGGCACTGGCGGCCGAGGTGCCGGCACCGACATGGACCGTGCCACCCAGCCGCGTGCCCGTGGCGCTGATGCTGGCGGCGGCGGTCTGGATGACCCGCGTGTCCAGATCCATGCGCACGGACCCCCCGGTCCCGGCCGTGCCGCGCGCCGTCACGCTGCCGTCCTGGATCAGCTTCCCGCCGCTCACCACCACACTGCCGCCTTGGGGGCCGTCCACGGAGACGGTGCTGCCACGCTCCAGCGCGACAAAACCCGTGTCGGCCCGCAGGCTGATGGTGCCGCCCTGGGCGGAGGTGTCCGCCGGGCCGGTCGCGTCGGCGCTGATCCGGGCTTTCGCATCCACGACCAGGTTGCCGGACTGGGCCCGGATCTGCACGCTGCCCCCCTGGGTCGCCCCGTCGGCACGGGCCGTACTGCCGGCCCCCAGCGTGAGCTGCCCGGCGCTGCTCAGGACCAGACGCCCGCCCTCGCGGGCGACCGATTGGGCCTGCACCGCGCCGGAGTGGGTCAAGGTGCCGGCGAACACGCCGACCGCCCCAGCCGACAGGCTGCCCAGGTTGAGCACCTGGTTGTCCCGGTTCTGGATCGCGAACTTGATGTCGTTCAGGTTGCGGCCGGTGATCTCGACCATCTCGCCGGCGGCCAGCACGATGTTGCCGCCATCGCTGGTGATGACGGCCTTTCCGTCCACGCCGATGTTCGGTGCCACCAGGTAGACATCTCCCGCGGCCGACTGGATGGCCCCTTGCACCTGAATGTCGCCCGCCGCCCCCTGGCGCTGGAAACGCAGCCGCTGCGCCTTGAAGTCGGCATCGCTGAGCGCGAGGGTGGACGCCACGAAGCCCTGCGTGTCGATGGTGCTGCCGGCGCCGAACACGATGCCGTTGGGGTTGATCAGGAATACCCGCCCGTTGGAGCCCAGGTGGCCATCGAGCGTGGACTTCAGCCCGGGATTCTGGGCCTGCACCCGGTTGAGGACGGCACTGGCGGCATTCTGCTGCTGAAAAAAGGTGGTCTCGCCGGGGCGGATCGAAAAGCTCTGCCAGTTGATGATCGCCCCGGGCGTGCTGACCACTGTCAGGGTGTTGCCGTGGGTGTGAAAGCTGGCCCGGCCGTTCGCGACCTCCGGGCCGGTCGGATTGGCCAACACCCCCTGTCCTCCCATCGCGTAGATCAACGCCAGGGCCACTGCCAGCGCATGGGGCCTGAAACCTTGAAGAACCTGCATGACGGACTCCTGACATGAACCCACAGCAATCCTTGGGAGCAACCGATTGATTCACAAATATCGCCGTTTGTCTACCCTCGCGGTGGGGGTCTCCCGCAGTTCAGTGCTGGTGGAAACCCGCATAATCGCGGGCCATGAATCCCCTGCTCGCTCGCCTGCAACCTTACCCGTTCGAACGTCTGCGCCAGTTGTTTGCGGGGGTGCAGCCCGATGCAGCCTACCGGCCGATCAGCCTGGGCATCGGCGAGCCGAAACACCCCACGCCAGCCTTCATCGGGGCGGCGTTCAGCCAGGCGGTCTCCAGCGTGCCCAGCGGCCTGGCGGCCTACCCGGCCACCGCCGGAGAGTCGGCGCTGCGAGAGGCCTGCTGCCGCTGGCTTGAGCGGCGCTACCGCCTGACCCTCGACCCCGCGACGCAGGTGCTGCCGGTCAACGGGTCGCGCGAGGCGCTGTTTGCAATCGCCCAGACCGTGGTCGACCCCCGGCATGCGGCCGGTGGCGGTGACACGGACACCGGGCCGGTCGTGGTCTGTCCCAACCCGTTCTACCAGATCTACGAGGGTGCCGCCCTGCTGTCCGGAGCCGAGCCGCATTTTGTGGCAGCCGACCCGGCCCGCAACTTTGCGCAGGACTGGGACAGCGTCCCGGAGGCGGTATGGGCGCGTACCCAACTGCTTTATGTCTGCTCGCCCGGCAACCCGACCGGGGCCGTGATGCCACTGGGCGAATGGGAGAAACTGTTCGCGCTCAGTGACCGCCATGGCTTCGTGATCGCGTCTGACGAGTGCTACAGCGAGATCTATTTCCGCGACGAGCCGCCGCTGGGTGGTCTGGAAGCGGCAATGGCACTGGGCCGGCCGGATTTCCGCAACCTGATCGCGCTCACCAGCCTGTCCAAGCGCAGCAATGTGCCGGGCATGCGCAGCGGCTTCGTGGCGGGTGACGCCGCACTCATCCGGCAGTTCCTGCTCTACCGTACCTACCACGGCAGTGCGATGAGCCCGGTGGTCCAGTCGGCCAGCATCGCGGCCTGGAACGACGAGGAACATGTCGTGGCCAACCGCGCCCGGTACCGCGAGAAGTTTGCCCGCATCACGCCGCTGCTCTCCGAGGTGATGGACGTCGCCCTGCCCGATGCCGGCTTCTACCTGTGGGCCGATGTTGCGGGCAGCGACACCGCATTCGCCCGGGAGCTCTACGCTCTCTACAATGTGACGGTTCTCCCCGGCAGCTTCCTGGCACGGGTGGTCCGGGGCCACAACCCGGGCGAGCGGCGCATCCGGATGGCGCTGGTCGCCGAAAGCGCCGAATGCGAGGAAGCCGCCCGGCGCATCGTCCGCTTCGTCCGATCCAGATCCTGAACCAGTCTCTTGACACTCCAGACCACCCACACTCCTCAAGCCCCCATGACCCAGCAACTCCAGACCATCATCGACGCCGCGTGGGACAACCGCGCCGACATTTCCCCGAAATCCGCGCCGCAGGAGGTGAAGGACGCGGTCGAGCACGTGATCGCCGACCTCAACGCCGGCCGTGTGCGGGTGGCCACGCGAGCAGGTGTGGGCCAGTGGACGACCCACCAGTGGGTCAAGAAAGCGGTGCTGCTGAGTTTCCGCCTCAAGGACAATGCGGTCGTCCGCGCGGGCGACCTG
>JBIKTP010000106.1:0-7155 GCA_044348035.1 Burkholderiaceae bacterium | reverse complement strand
GCAGCTTCAGGCCGTCGCCGATGTGGTGGCGCTGCAAGGCGCCCGCGCAGTGCAGGCAAACGATCCCGGCGCGGCAGCAGCGAGCCTGGCCGGCCTGCAGGCTCGGCCGGAGATCCGCAGTGCGGTGCTGCGTCGCGCCGATGGCAGCGTGCTGGCGAGCTTCCCGGCCAGCCCGCAGACCAACCCGCCGCGCCTGGCAGGCACCGGCAACGCGGACCAGGCGGGGCAAGCGGACAGGGTCGCGGTCGAGCAACCGCTTTTGCTGGACGACCGTCGGCTCGGTACCCTGCGGCTGGATGCCGAGCTGACTGAACAGCCGCGAGCCAACACCACCATCCCGCTGCTGCTGGCCGCCATCGCAGCCGCCTGTGCGGTTTCGCTCGTCCTGGCCGCGCGCGTGCGGGAAACCGGCGAGCTGCCTGCCGCCTCGCCCGGCACCAGATCCCCTCCGGCAGGCCGCCAGGCAGAACCCGTGCCGGTACGGATACCCACCAGCTTGGCACCGGTGCCAGAAGTGCAAAACCTCCGGGACAGCCCGGCTGCGGCTGACCCGCAGGACCCGTCGCCGGCGGCTGACGGCGGCAACCGTGCCGCCAGCCATGCAGCCGACACCGCCGGCCTGCGGCCGACAGCGCCCTTGCCACCTGCGGCACGCCTGCATGCCCGCGTGCTGCTGGCCGAGGACAACCAGGTCAACCGGGAAATCGCCACCGTGATGCTCCAGGCCATGGGCTGCAAGGTGACGCAGTCGCATGACGGCGCCCAGGCACTGGCCGCCGTGGTGTCGCGCGACATCGACCTGGTGCTGATGGACTGCGGCATGCCGGTCATGGATGGATTCGAATCCACACGCCGGATCCGCGCCTGGGAACAGGCCCAGCCAGGCCGCGCACGCGTCCCGATCGTGGCCCTGACCGCCAGCGCCCTGGCCGGGGACCGCGAGGCCTGTCTCAGCGCCGGCATGGACGACTACCTGGTCAAGCCGGTCAGCAGTTCGCGCCTGTCCGAGACGCTGGCACGGCACCTGTCCGGCCCGGCCAGGCAGTTGCCGACACCCGTCCCCCCGGCACAGCCCGCGATGGATCCACCAGCCGCTGCGACAGCGCCGCCACCGGTCTACGACGCGGCGGTGCTGGCATCGCTGCCGATGGTGGCAGATGGCTCGCACCCGGGCTTCATCCACAAGATGCAGCGCATGTTCACAGGTTCCAACGCGCGCATGCTGGCCGAGATCGACGCCGCACTCGCCGCCGGTGACACACAGTCGTTGATGCGGCTGTTGCACTCGATGAAGTCCGCCAGCGCGCAGGTCGGCGCCATGGAGCTGTCGGCGCTGGCGCGCGCCTTTGAAGCCCACCTGCGCACAGGGGGCGCACCCGCGTCCCAATGGCCCGTGCAGCTGCGGCAGGCCTTCGAGCGCCTGCAGGCGGCCTGGCCCGAGGTGCAGCCACCCGCAGAGCCTCTGCACTGATGCGGGCACCCACCGTGCTCGTGCTGGCCTCCGGGCGCGGCGAACGTTTCCGTGCAGCGGGCGGCGGCATCCACAAGCTGCATGCGCCACGGGGCCCGCGCACGGTGGTGGTGCCATCGGTGGAAGGCCGGCGCGGCCATCCGGTGGGCTTTGCGGCGGCCTGCGGCGCGGCGCTGATGCAGTTGCAGGGCCCCGAGGGCGCGGCCTCGGTGATACGGGCCTGTGCGCCTTTTGGTCTGGTGCTGGACGACATCGGCTGCGTCACCGACATCGACACGCCGTCCGACCTCGAAGCAGCCCGGCATCTGCTGCAGAATCGCCCGTGAAACCCCGTGTCGCAGGAGCTGTCGCCATGCTGCTAGCCGTATTGCTTGCATTCCTTTTATGGACGCCCGACCGGGACAGGATGTCCCTCGAAGCGCTGTACCTGCAATCGCCCGCCGACATCGTGCAACTGCAGGGGCAGCGCCTGCACGTGCGCGACACTGGCCCGAAGGATGCGCCGGCGATCCTGATGATCCACGGCTTCGGCGCCAGCCTGCACACCTGGGAGCCCTGGGCGCTGGCGCTGTCGCGTACCCACCGCGTCGTGCGCTTCGATCTGCCCGGCAGCGGACTGAGCGACCCCGATCCGCAGGGCGACTACCGCGACGCCCGCACGATGGCCCTGCTGCAGGCCCTGCTGGACCAGCGCGGGATCGCCCGGGCGCACATCATCGGGCACTCGATCGGGGGCCGCATGGCCTGGACCTTCGCCGCGCAGCACCCGCAGCGGGTCGAGCGGCTGGTGCTGCTGGCGCCGGACGGGTTCGCCAGCCCGGGTTCGGCCTATGGCCAGACACCGGACGTGCCGGCCGCCATGGGCCTGATGCGGTATGCGTTGCCCCGGCCCCTGCTGCGCATGAACCTCGCCCCGGCCTACGCGAACCCGGAGGTGCTGTCAGACGCCATGACCACCCGGTACCACGACCTCATGCGCGCGCCCGGCGGCCGGCAGGCCCTGCTGTCGCGCCTGCAGCAGACGGTGCTGGTCGATCCGGTGCCCCTGCTGCGCACCATCCAGGCGCCGACCCTGCTGCTGTGGGGCGAAAAGGACGCCTTCATTCCGGTGGCCAATGCCGCCGACTACCTGCGCGCACTCCCGAACGCCGCGCTGCTCACGCTGCCCGGCGTGGGTCATGTGCCCCAGGAGGAGGCGGTGCAGGACGGGCTGGCTGCTGTGCAGAAATTCCTGCAATAGGTCGCTGCGCGTCCGCGCGTCCGGGTGATCCCATCGCTGCGCCACTGTCAGTCCGCTGCCCTGTTCCAGTGAGACGCCGTGGAGGACTGGAAAGGCCGGGTCGGCAGCGGAGTCAGCTGGCGCAAAACTGTCGGGCCGGCTGGATTGCAACATCTGCTCGGAGCGAACGCCGAAACTGTCGCCGGGGGACGGTGGCTATGGTGTTGCCTGTCTGCTTGTCCAGCACAACACCCTTCGGCCCGCTGTTGTCTGCACGCGACGCAGTCCGCAGCAGATGGGCCGTGCCAGCTTCCCGGGGTTGCGCACTTGGAGGCTTGCGCTTGCGACACGGCACAATCCTCTGTCAGATCGAATTGTCCCGGAAACCTGATGAAAACCTATCTCTGCATTGTCTGCGGCTTCATCTACGACGAGGCTGCGGGTCGCCCCGAAGACGGCTTGCCACCGGGAACCCTCTGGGCCGATGTCCCCGCGACATGGTCCTGCCCGGACTGCGGTGTGGCCAAGGCAGACTTCGAACTCGTCGAGGTCTGAACCGGGCGGCGCTTGCCACGCCGGCCACCGCTTCAGGACACCGGTGTGGGCGGGTGCGGCAGATGCGTGATCAGCGTCTGCGAGAACCCGCCGTCGACGGCAATCACCTGCCCCGAGACATACGACGCATCATCGGACAGCAGGAAGGCCACGACCTTGCCGATCTCGGCGGGCACGCCGATGCGGCGTAGCGGCATCATCCTGCGGCGCTTTTCATGCAGCTCGGGAACCGCATACACCGCTTCTGCCATGGCGGTCCGGATCAAGCCGGGCGCAACCGCATTGACGCGCACCCCGAGTGGCCCCCACTCCTGCGCCGCCTGGCGCGTGAAGGCCGAGACACCGGCCTTGGACATCGAGTAGAAACCGGCCCCGGGCTGCGGATGTTCCGCCGCGATGGACGAGATATTGACAACCGCACCTGCGCTGGCCTGCAGGTGCGGCAACGCCGCCTGTGCCAGGCGCACCATGGCCTTGAGGTTCACCGCGTAGACCAGGTCGAGGTCGGCCTCGGAGGTGTCGGCCAGGTGCGAGCGGCGGATGATGCCCGCATTGTTGACCAGCGCATGCAGGGACCCCGCCGCTTCCACCGCCTTGCCGACCAGCGCCTGCGGGTCGCTGCGGATATCGCCGGGCAAGGCCGTGCCACCGACCGCCCGGGCCACCCGCTGCGCCCCCGCCTCGTCCACATCGTTCACCAGCACATGCCATCCGCGCGCGGCAAGCACCTGTGCGATGCCTTCGCCGATACCTGCGCCACCGCCGGTGACCAGAACCGTCTGCCTTTCCATGGGGTCTCCTGTGTCAGAATGAATTGAAACGAAATCGGTTCATTCTCGCCGAACACAGCCCCCCAACACACTCTGGAGACAACTGTGAGCCCTGCATACCCGCGCCTTTTTTCACCCCTGCGCATCGGCAAGACCGAAGTCCGCAACCGCATCGTGTTTGCCGGCCACGGCTCGCGTTTCGTCGATTGGCACAGCTTTCACCTCAACGACCGGCAGGCGCACTACCTCGCCGAGCGCGCGCGCGGCGGCGTGGGCATGATCATCCAGGGCTCGTCGATGGTCCACCCCACCGGGCTGGCGGCGGCCGGGGTCAACCAGGTGTGGTCGGACGACTCCATACCGTCCTATGCGCGCATCACCCATGCCGTGCACGAGGCCGGCGCGAAGATCTTCGGCCAGTTGTCGCACCTCGGGCGGCAGGGCCACGGTTTCGCCACGCACCGTGAATTGTGGGCGCCATCGGCGATCCCCGATCCGGCCAGCCGCATCGTGCCCCATGCGATGGACCGGCGGGACATCGACGAGCTGGTCGGCTGTTACCGCAGTGCCGCCCGCCGGATGGCCAGCGCGGGTTTCGACGGCGTCGAGGTCTACCTGGCCCATGGTTACCTGCTGGCGGAGTTCCTGTCGCCCTTCAGCAACGCGCGCCAGGATGCCTACGGCGGCTCGCTGGCCAACCGCTGCCGGCTGCCGCTGCAGGTGATCGAGGCCGTGCAGCAGGAGGTGCCGGGCTTCCCGCTGGGCATCCGGGTCAGCGCCGAGGAGTTCGTGCCCGGCGGCATCGACCCGCAGGCGTGCAACGCCATCCTGGAACACCTGCTTGACCGCGTATCGGTGGACTACATCAGCGTGAGCCAGTCCAACTATGCGTCGATCGACCGCATGATCCCGGACATGAGTTATCCCCGCGCGCCTTTCGTGCACTATGCCGCACAGGTGCGCGAGGTGGCGCGCGGCATACCGGTCCTGGCTGTCGGCCGCCTGGTGACGCCCGAACAGTGCGAGACCCTGCTGGAAAACGGCACCGCCGACGCAGTGTGCCTGGTGCGCCCCCTGATCGCCGACGCGCAATGGCCCGACAAGGCGCGCAATGGCCGGCGCGAGGACATCCGCGAATGCATCTCCTGCAATGTGGGCTGCCGTGGCGGCCCGCACCGCGGTACTCCCATCGCCTGTCTGGTCAACCCTGTGGTCGGGTACGAGGCACAGTACGGCGAGGGCCGCATCCCGGCGGCGGCGGCGCCGCGCAAGGTGCTGGTGATCGGTGGCGGACCCGGCGGCCTGAAGGCAGCCGAAACCGCGGCCGCGCGCGGACACCATGTCACCCTGGTCGAAGCGGCCGACCAGGCGGGCGGACAGGTGCTGGTGGCCGCGGCCGCCATGCCCTACCGCGACGAATTCGCCAACAGTGTGCGCCAGCTCGAGCGCCAGGTGCGCAAGCTCGGGGTGGTCGTGCGCCTGGGCACGCGGGCAACGCGCGAAAGCGTGCTGGCCGAGAACCCCGACGTGGTCATCATCGCCACGGGCTCACGGCCGGGGCGCCCGGCCATACCTGGCGCCGAGCTACCCCATGTGGTTTCTGTCCACGACGCCATCGCGCGCGGCGTTGCAGGCCCGCGTGTGGTGGTGGTCGACTCCGGCGAATCCGACTGGAAGTGCCTCACCACGGCTGAAGGCCTGGCCGCCGCCGGCCATGCGGTGTCCATCGTTTCGCCGGTGCCGATCGGCACCGAGATGGACACCTTCTCCAAGCCCCCGATGATGCGGCGCCTGCGCGCCGCACAGGTGCAGAACATCGAGCACCACAGCGTCATCGCGATCGAGCCCGGGCGGCTGCAGATCCGGGAGAACCTGGGCGGCGACACGCGCTGGATCGAGGCGGACTCCGTGGTCCTGTCCTGGTACGGTGTGGCAGATGACGCGCTGGTCCAGGGCCTGCGCGACATCGACGGCCTGGAGGTCCATGCGGTCGGAGACTGTCTGGCCCCGCGGCGCGCAATCGACGCCATCTGGGACGGTTTCAGGATCGGCGTGGCCGTCTGACCATTGGCGCCGGCAGGAACCCGGGCTCAGTTGTCCGGCTGGCAGGGCCAGCCGGCCGGGAGCTTCAGGCCCTGGGGCAGCACGGTCTGCCGGTCACCACAGGCCGTATCGATCTGGGCCTGCGTCAGGCCCTGGGCCCGGGACAGGTCCAGCCCCTGGATACGGGTGAGGTACAGGCGGCTCTGGTACAGGTTCGCGCCGGACATCCGGGCGCCCACCAGGTTGACCCGCGCCAGATCCGCACCCGCCAGGTTGGCCCCGGTCAGATTCGCGCCACGCATCGAGGAGCGCTGCATCTCGGCCTTGACCAGTATCGCCCCGGAGAGGTCGGCATCGTTGAAGTTGGAGCGGCCCATTTCGGCCTTGGTCAGGTCGGCGCGCGCCAGCTTGGCATTGGACAGGTTGGTGCGAAAGCCGTTGAGGTGGATGAGCAGCGCGCCGCTGAGGTCTGCGCCGCTCAGGCGGACCCGGTCCACACTGGCGCGGGTCAGGTCGGCGCCATTCAGGTTGGCTGCCTGCAGGTCGGAACCGCTCAGGTCCGTACCGGCAAGCTTGGCGCCGCGCATGTCGGCCTTGCGCAGGATCAGCCGGTGCTTTTCACAACCGGCCCAGTCCACGCCAGGGTCCGGCCCATCGGTGCAAGCCGCCCAGGCCGGAGCGGACACCAGCAACAGGGCCAGCGCGGCACCCGCGGCTGCAAGGACGCAGCCCGGTGGAACTCTGGAATCGGAAACGCGCATGCTGTAGATCTTACGCCTGTGCCGGTCAACCGCCCCCACCTGTCAACCCAAAGTAGAAATGTCCCCTGCTTGGCCAAAGTAGAAATGTCCCCTGGTATCCGGGTTGAAGGATTTCAGTCCGAAAGGGAGAGAGGGTGCGAAGCGCGTGGCGCCCTGAAGAAGCACGAGGCACGACAGGCACGGTGTCCGGTGTGTAGATTCCCGCGCCGCAGGCCGGTGCGCCAGATGCTCGAGGAACACCTCTTCGGGCACCGGTCCCGGAACTGCGACCACCTGCCAGCCGGTCTGCGCCATCAGCACCTCGCTCAGCGCGCGGAGGTCGGGAATCGCGTCGGC
>JBIKTP010000165.1:0-5898 GCA_044348035.1 Burkholderiaceae bacterium | reverse complement strand
ACCGTTCATCCAGATATCCGCGTGACCACTTCCGGTCAAGGGCAACCCACCTTGCAGGCGCTGGGCGACGCGGCGGTCCTGATCGAATTCGCCGATCACCTGGACCTCTCCGTCAACACACGCATCCAAGAGCTGGCCAAGGCAATCCGCCACCGGCACATGCCCTGGATTCTGGACGTGGTTCCAGCATTGGCGACTCTGGCCGTGCATGTCGATCCGATATCGCTCGGCTTCGGTGATCCCATTGAACCGGTGCGCAACCTCCTGACCCAGTGCCTGAATGAAGATCTGACGCACACGCGGTCCACCAGGCAAGTTCGCATTCCGATATGTTACGAGACCGAGTTCGGCCTTGACCTGGAAGACATCAGCCAGCGCACTGGCCTGAGCGTCGAGGAGGTCATCCAGCGGCACCAGCACAGTGAGTTCATGGTCCTCATGGTGGGTTTCGCACCAGGCCATCCCTACCTGGGCGGCCTGGCGCCCAGCTTGTCCGTGCCAAGACGGTCTGCACCCCGCGTCAAGATGCCGTGCGGCTCCGTCGCCATAGCCAACGCCCAGTGCGTGGTGTACCCGTTCGAGATACCAGGCGGCTGGAGCGTGGTCGGCCGAACACCGCTGCGGGTGTTCGACGCCAATCGCCGACAGCCGAGCCTGTTCGAGCCGGGCGATCAGGTCCGTTTTGAACGCATCGACCGGGGTGGCTTTGATGCGCTGGCACGCAAGGAGGGTACCCAGTGACCGGCGCGGCCTGCGTATTGGTCGAGCGGCCTGGAATGCTGACAACGGTGCAGGACTGCGGTCGACATGGATGGCAGCATGTGGGTGTTGTGCCCAGCGGCGCCATGGACAGCGGGTCGCTGCAGTTGGCGAACGCCCTGGTCGGGAACAGCCTGGACCTGGCAGGCCTGGAAATCACGCTGCGCGGACCGATCTTGCTGTTCCAGGGCGCCACCTTGCTGGCGCTGACCGGAGCGCAACATGACGCCCGCCTGACCCTGGATGGCCGTGAAATGCCCTGCCCGCTCAACCGCCCCGTGTTGCTGCATGCCGGTGACCGGCTGACAATCGATCAGCCACGCCATGGTTTTCGCGCCTATCTCGCGATTGCCGGCGGCATCGACGTTACCCCCCTGCTCGGCAGCCGGTGCACCTATCTGGCCGCCGCGATGGGAGGTGTCGAAGGCAGGGCGCTGAAGAAGGGCGACTCATTGCCGCTCGCGGGCGACGCCCACGCTTTGGCGCAGGCACGCTTTGAGCAATTGACCCGGGATTCGGCCCCCGGGACCGGGCAGCGGCGATCTGTGCGCTGGTCGGTGGCACCACGCAGTCTGCCCTGTGACGAGCCCACGGTTGTGCGCTATGTGGACGGCCACCATCGACACCTTTTCACGCCCGAAGCCCTCGCGGCATTTGAGGCAGGCAGCTACCGGATATCTCCACAATCTAACCGTATGGGGTATCGCATGCTGGGAGCCCGGCTGGAACGCGCACGCCCCGGCGACATTCTGTCCGAACCTACCGCGCTGGGCACGGTGCAGGTGCCAGCAGACGGGCTGCCGATCGTTCTCATGGCCGATCACCAGACCACAGGTGGTTATGCCAAGATTGCAGAAGTTGCAGCGGCCGACATCGGTCGGCTGGCACAGTTGCGGCCCGGCCAGGAAGTACGTTTTGTGCGCTGTACGCTGCCTGAAGCACGGGCGCTGGCGCAGGCGCAGCACCAGGCGTTGCAAGTGGCGGTACAGGCGATCCGGCTCAAATACAACGCGCCCACTGCGGGCCAATGACAGAAAATATTTCATGACCCGAAACATCATCGACATCAATTGCGACATGGGTGAGAGTTATGGCGCCTGGACCATGGGCAACGACGCCGCCGTCATGCCGCTCGTCACATCGGCCAACGTCGCCTGCGGCTTTCACGGCGGCGACCCGGCAACGATTCGCAGGACCATTGCGCTGGCTGTCGAGGCCAAGGTCGCCGTGGGAGCCCACCCGTCGCTGCCAGACCTGATGGGTTTCGGTCGGCGCACGATGACCATTTCGGCGCAGGAGATGTACGACCTCGTCTTGTACCAGGCTGGTGCCGTGTCAGCCTTTGCCCGAGCCGCTGGCGTGCCCTTGCACCATGTCAAGTGCCATGGTGCCCTGTACAACATGGCGGCCACCGATGAGGCTCTGTCCACCGCCATGGCCAGGGCGGTGAAAGACCTCGGTGGCCATGTCCTGCTGTACGCATTGGCTGGCAGCAAGATGGTGACGGCCGCCAGACAACTTGGTCTGGATGTCGTTCAAGAGGTATTCGCCGATCGCGCCTACGAGGACAACGGCACGTTGCGACCCCGCTCCCTGCCCGGCGCGATGATCGAGGATGAGGCCACCGCTGTCGCGCGGGCAATCGCCATGGTGCAGCACGGGCAGGTGCAAAGCCATGGGGGAAAGCCGATTGCGGTGTCGGCCGGCACGGTGTGTTTGCACGGTGATCAGCCGGGAGCGCTGCAATTTGCAACTGCGCTGCGTCGCGCCTGCGAACAACACGGAATCACGGTTGCCGCTCCTTGATTCGTACAGAAACCACACCAGCAAGGACTCGCGCCATGGCATCCAGACAACTCACCGCCGGCATCATCGGACTCGGCTATGGCCGTGCCCATATCGCCGGCTTTCAGGCCGCCGGGGTTCAGGTGCTGGCCTTGTGCCAGCGCGACACAGGGGCTGCCGCCACGCTGGCGCAGAAGTACCGGGTGCCGCATGTGTTCGGTCGTTGGGAAGACATGCTGGATCAGGCGCGACCGGACATCGTGGTCATCGCCACCCCGCCGGCGCTACACCTGCCGATACTGAAGGCAGCCATGGCAGCCGGTTGCCACGTCGTGTGCGAAAAGCCGCTCGCGACCAGTCGCGCTGAAGCCCAAGCCATGGTTGCGGCGGCCGCCGCAGCACCCTGCCTGGCCATCACCAGTTTCAACTGGCGCTTTGCACCGGCGATGCAGCGCATGAAACAGATGGTGGACGCCGGCCACCTTGGCCGTGTTTTCCACGTCAATGCGCGTTGGTTCAATCCGGCCTGGGTGGACGCCAGTACGGCCCCCACCTGGCGCATGGACCGCGCCCAGGCCGGGTATGGCGCTTTGGGCGACCTGGGTGTGCACCTGATCGATCTGGTGCAATGGCTGTTTGGCCCTGTGGACAAGGTGATGGCATCCACTGCGACCGCCCATGCCGGGCGCACTGTGCCGGGTAGCACGCGCCCAGCGGATGCAGAAGACTTCAGCCATGTTGTGGCAGAACTGCAGTCCGGGGTCACTGTCGCCATCACGGTGAGCCGGGTCGCCCGCGGCCTGAACGAACACAGCCTGGAAGTCTACGGCGAACAGGGTGCCTTGGCGATGCGCCAGACCCGCACGGGCGACGGCTGGCATGTCGGCGAATTGCGCGCTGCGAGCGGCGCCGGCATGTTCGAATCGGTCGCCATTCCAACCCGGGCTGGCAGCGAGGCGCTGTCGACGGAGAGGCTGGATCTCACTGGCCAGGCCACGCTTTGCCCCATGGTGCAACAGTTCATCGAAGCCATCGAAGGCCGCCGCGTGGCTTCGCCTTCGCTGCAGGATGGCGCCAGTGCGCAAGCGGTGCTGGACGCAGTGCTCGAATCGACCCGCAGCAGGTCCTGGGTCACTGTGGAAGCCGGCACGGGCTGATCACCTCCCGGTCACCGGCGAAACGCAGAGCCGGCCGCCATCCTTTCTGCGATATAATTTCGGGAACTAATATTTCCCTGTACGAAACAAGCGGCAGCGACCGGTCGGGAAATCGTCCTGTTAACGGCGCACAGCAACTTTTCGGACAACGCCACCATACAAAAAAAAGGTAACCGCCCATGAGCCCGAACCACAGCCCGGATGCACTTGCGACCGCCCTTGAGAAGCAGGGAGTCAAGTACCTGCTTCCGACCTATGTCGACATGCACGGCGTGTCCAAATCCAAGGTCGTACCGACGTCGCATTACCAGCGCATGCTGGGTGGGTCGGAGCTGTGTACGGGCGCTGCGGTGGACGGTGTTCCACAGGATGTCAGCGACGAAGAGATCTCGGCCCACCCCGATCCGCTGTCCTGCACCATCCTGCCCTGGCGTCCCGACACTGCCTGGTTCGCCAGTGACCTTTGGTGCGAAGGCAAGCCCTTCGAGCCATGCAGCCGCAATATCCTGGGCCGGGTGCTGGCCAACGCAGCTTCAATGGGATACGGCGTGAACACAGGCATCGAGGCTGAATTCTATGTACTGCAGGATGAAGCCGGTGGCGGCTATCAGCCATTCAACAAGCGTGGCGACCTGGCCAAACCGGCCTACGACGTGGCACGGCTGATCGAGAACCTGCCCTGGCTGGGCGAACTGGTGGACGCGATGAACCAACTCGGTTGGGGCGTGTATTCGTTCGACCACGAAGATGGCATTGGGCAGTTCGAGATCGACTTCAAATATTTCGACGCCCGCACGGTCGCTGACCGCATGGTGTTCTTCCGTCTGATGGCGGACGAGATCGCGCGGCGCCACGGCGCATTTGCCAGTTTCATGCCCAAGCCATACGCCGACAGGGCCGGCAGTGGCGCGCATTTCAATATCTCCTTGTTCGATCTGAAGGACAAACACAACCTTTTCGAAAGCCGCGACGATCCAAGGGGCTGCAGCCTGTCCGGCTTGGGTTACCACTTCATTGCCGGCGTGCTGAAGCACCTGCCGGCGATCTGCGCCGTGGTTGCGCCCACCGTCAACAGCTACAAACGCCTGGTACCCAAAGGTGCCATGCCCGGCTTCACCTGGGCTCCGATCTTCGTCAGTTATGGCGGCAACAATCGAACCAACACCGTGCGGATTCCACTCGGCGGTGGACGTGTCGAACTGCGTTTGCCAGACGCTGCCTGCAACCCTTACCTTGGCCTGGCCATGACCATCGCTGCCGGGATGGAGGGCGTCCGCGAGCAACTCGACCCAGGCGAGCCACACCTGGAGAACATGTACCTCAAGACCCAGTTGGAGCTCGGCGCCATCGGCGTGTCGCGCCTGCCAGCGACGCTTGAGCAGGCCTTGGATGCTTTCGAGGCTGATCCGCTGAGCGTGGCTGTCATGGGCAAGAAGATGGCTTCGGCCTGGCTGGACTACAAGCGCGCCGAATGGCACGCCTATTCCGTGCATGTGACCGACTGGGAGAAACAGCGCTATCTGAAGATGATCTGACTTCGGATGGCGCGTGGGAGGTGTCGCCCCCCGCGGAATCCGATCTCTGGCGCTATCCGTCTCGGGCTGCAGCGCGGCAATACACGCAGGAACAACCTATGAAGACCATTGACGAGAAGTTCAGAGCGCTTGCGACGGATCATGCGCCAGGCCAGGAAGTTCGACAAAAGGCCGGCGATCTCGCGGCCATGATGCGTGGCGACATCCTCGGCGGAGTCCCCGTTGATTTCTCTCACGGAGACGTGGATGCGTTCCCACCGACACCGGGCTCGTCCGAGGCCTGGAACGATGGTTTTGGGCGCGGGGCGCGACAGGCGTACACCGAGTACCGTGGATCTGCGCCGATCCGCGAGCGACTGGCAGCACGCCTCGGCGCGTTCACGGGGCGCCCTGTCGACGCCACCAGCGAGTTGATCATCACGCCGGGTACCCAGGGTGCCCTGTTCCTCGCCCTCGGCGCAACCGTGACGACGGGAACCCGCGTGGCGGTGGTGGAACCCGACTACTTCGCGAATCGCAAGCTGGTTGAATTCTTTGGCGGTGAACGTGTGCCGATTCCGCTGCGGTACAAAGGCACCGCAGCGCAGAACGGTCCGGATCTCCACGCCGTCGAATCGGCATTCAGCAATGGCACCACCGTCTTGGTCTTCTCGACGCCGAAC
>JBIKTP010000105.1:0-7252 GCA_044348035.1 Burkholderiaceae bacterium | reverse complement strand
GCCGCTGGCATCGCCGGCGGCACGGTAGTAGGCCATCCATTCGTCGGGGTCCATCTGGTCGATGCCGCCTTCGAAGATCTCCTGGGTGCGGGCCGCGTCGCCGGGAAAGAAGGTCTTCTCGACACCGATGGCCAGCGACATGTCGGCCTGGCCCGACAGGATGTCCTTCCAGGCGCCATGCAGGGCCATGGACGCCGTGGCGCAACCGCCCTCGACATTGACCATCGGGACCCGTTCCGGGAACAGCCCTTCGCGCACCAGCGGCGTGAAGCAGACCTGGCCGCGGATGTTGCGCTGCCCGAAGCTGCCCATGCCGCAGTTGCCGAACCAGGCCTGTTCGATGCGGCCGCCATCTGCCAGCCCGGCATCGGCCAGTACCTCCAGGTAGGCCTGCCGGCTCAGGTCCTTGAAGCTGTGCTGCGGCTGTTTGCCAAATGGGGTGCAGGACACACCGATGATGTAGACGTCTTCCATGGTCAGATCCCTCGGCAGCGGGTGCTCAGGCGAGCACCAGCGGCAGTGACTCCGGGCCACGCATGATCATGGCATCGAGCCATTGCGCGGGCTGGCTGCCCGCGCGCATCTGCGGGAAACGCGCCACCAGTTCACCGATGCAGATGCGCGCCTCGAGGCGCGCCAGCGGCGCACCCAGGCAGAAATGCACCCCCTGGCCGAAGGTCAGGTGGCGGTTGGGCCGCCGGGCCAGGTCCAGTGTGTGGGGTTGCGCGAACTGGCGCGGGTCGCGGTTGGCCGCGTTGATCATGGCGAACACGCGCTCGCCCTGGCGCAGCGCCTTGCCACCGAGTTCGTGGTCGGAGGCCACAAGGCGCACCATGCTGTTGCTCGGACCGTCGTAGCGCAGGAACTCCTCGATGGCGCTCTGGATGAGTTCAGGCTCCGCATGCAGGCGTTGCAATTGGTCGGGGTGCTGCAGCAGGGCCGCCACGGCGCTGCCCAGCAGGTTGGTGGTGGTCTCGTGGCCGCCAAACAGGATCAGCATGCAGCAGGCGACGAGTTCGTCCTCGCTCAGGCCGCCGGCCTCGTCGCGCACGGCCACCATGCGGCTGATGATGTCCTCGCCTGGTGCAGCACGGCGCTGCGCGATCACGGCGCGGAAGTAGTCGGACATCCGGTCGGCGCCCTCGCGCGCCTTGCGGTACTTGTCGCCCTCGCCCTGCGCAGTGCCGATGAAGAGCCGCAGCCAGTCGGACCAGACCTTGATGCGGGGGAAGTCCTCGCGCGGCACGTCCATCATGTCCAGGATCACGTAGGCCGGAAGCAACACGGCCACGTCCTTCATGAAGTCCATCTCGCGGCGTGGCTCCAGGTCAGCCAGGATGTGCTCGAAGGTGGCCCGTATGCCCGGCTCCATGGCCGCCACCACCGCCGGCGTGAACACGGCGTTGAGGATGCGGCGCAGGCGGGTGTGCTCCGGCGGCGACTTGAAGACCAGCCAGAGATTGAGGTAGCGCATGACACCAGAGAGGATGTCGCGTCGCTCGTCCTTGAGCGATGCGTAGAAGGGGGTGAGGCGGTCAGAGGACATGGTTGGCGTGGCCAGCACCAACCTGACGTCCTCGTAGCGGGTCACGACCCAGCTGCGCAGGGCGGGGCTCCAGTGCACCGGGTCGTGTTCCTGCAGGGCTTCGTACAGCGGAAACGGGTCGCGACGGGTGCTGGCATCTGCCGGGTCGTAGACAGGTGCAACGAAATCGTTCATTCTCCAAGCGTATCACGTACCATCCGCGATCCATCCACTCCCTGGCATAGGAGAAAACCCTTGCAACCCCCTGACCCGTCGGGCGTCCTGGAGGTCCTTGACATCGGCAGCATGCACGTGGGAGGGCGTAGCGCCCGCCTGGATGGATTGCCGACCCAGGAGATCCGGTTCTCCCCCGGCGGTCCGCTGGTGCGCATCGATCCCAACGGCGACTTCGAGATCGAGCAGATGTATGTGCAGTACGTGCGCCTGGCCCGGCCGCGCGCGCGCCACCCGCTGCTGCTGATGCATGGCGGCGGCCTGTGCGGCACGATGTACGAGACCAAGCCGGACGGCCGGCCAGGCTGGCAGCGCTGGTTCCTGCAGGCCGGGCATGACGTGTTCGTGGCAGACGCGGTGGAACGCGGCCGCGCCTCCTGGGCGCGCAGCCCGCAGTTTTTCCAGGGCGAGCCGGTGTTCCGCACCAAGGCGGAAGCCTGGGAGCTGTTTCGCATCGGCGCCCAGGGCTCCTGGACGGGTGCCGTGCGCAGCAGTGCCGCGCACCCCGACACCTTGTTTCCCGTGGCTGCGTTCGACCAGTTCATGAAGCAGAGCGTCCCGCGCTGGGCCAGCACCGAGGCTGCCGTGCAGGCCGCCTACGACGCGCTGGCCCGCCTGCACGGGCCGTTCGTGGTCGTCACCCACAGCCAGGGTGGCAACTTCGCGTTCACCATGGCGCTGGCCCACCCCGACAAGATCCGCGCCATCGTGGCGGTGGAGCCCTCCGGCTTTCCGGCTCCGGAGTCCAACGACCTGGCGCGCCTGGCCGGCATTCCCCACCTGATGGTCTGGGGGGATCACCTGCAGGCCAGCGCGGTCTGGCGGCAGGTACGCCCGCAGGTGCAGCGCTACCGCGCTGCTCTGGTGGCAGCCGGCGTGGATGTGGAGGACCTGGATCTTCCCGCCCTGGGCATTGCGGGAAACTCGCACATGCCCATGATGGACTCCAACTCGGACGACGTGGCGGCCCGGATCCAGGCCTGGATGCAGCGCAAGGGCCTGATGGCCTGACCAAGGGTCGGGGCGCCCTCGGCCCCAGGGCGCTGCGTGCGGTCACGGTGGGCGCCGCCGCGCCATGGCGCGTCCTTAGCGGCCGCCGGTTCCGGTGGCCCACGGGATGATCAATGTCTGGCCGTCCCAGTGGGCGGCGGCGTCCCGCGCCTGCTGGTACTTGTCGCGGATCGCCGGGTGCTCGGGGTACAGCTCGATCATGTGCCCGAGCACGGGGCGGGTGTCGATGTAGCAGATCTGTGCGCCCATGCCGGCCGTGAACTCGCTCGCGACCGGGTAACCCGCCGCCACGAACGCGTCGCGCTCCCGTGCATAGTCGGTGCAGAACACCGCCACATGGTGCAGGCCCTGCTGTCCTTCGCCGAACATGTCGTGGAACGCGCTGGGCGCGGGTGACAGCAACTGGACCAGTTCGATGTTCAGGTCTCCCGATTGGACGAATACACTCCGAAACCGGATGTCGGGCGCGGCCTGCCCACGATGCCGATGGGCGCGCAACTCGGCCGGCTGGCCACCGACGAACGGGCCGATGCCGTAAAGTTGGTGCATCTGTCGGCAGGCCTGTTCCAGGTCTGGCACGACATAGGCGTTCTGGACGATGCGGGCCTGTTGCAACAAGGGCGTCATGGTCGTGGTTCCTTTGCGGTAGGGTAATCCAGGGACGGGTCGCCATCCGCCGTGTGCCGGTCGGCAGGTCTGCCGACCTCGCTTTTGCGCACCGGGGTGGTTTGCCGTGTCGATTGTGCAGTGTTCTTTTGTACGGGGTGGAAATTGGAACTGTTTGACACCATCATCGTGGGGGCCGGCTCCTCCGGCTGTGTTCTGGCCAACCGCCTGACCGAAAGCGGTCGCGAGCGCGTGTTGCTGATCGAGGCCGGTGGCGGTTACACCGATCCGCTGATATTGATGCCCAAGGGCTTCTCCAGGCTCATGCACGACCCCCACCGCGCCTGGCACTGGCAAGCCCAGCGCTTCGTCGCCAATGAGGCGCTGGGCACCGAGAAGTGGATCCGCGGCCGCGCGCTGGGCGGCTCGAGCTCGATCAACGGAATGATCTACTCGCGTGGCCACATGCAGGATTACGAGGACTGGAAGGCGCTGGCCGGGCCCGAGTGGGGCTGGGATGCGATGAAAAAGGCGTTCATGGCGACCGAAAACCATGAGCTGCCACCGACCGACTTCCGGGGCCGTGGCGGGCTGTTGCATGTGCATCCCTGCAAGTTCCGCTATCCGCTCGCCGAAACCTTGATCAAGGCCGGCCAGGAAATGGGGTATGCGCGCAAAGAAGACATCAACGAACCCGACCACGAAGGCATCGGCTACTACAACTACACCATCCATGATGGGCGGCGCTGGAGTTCCGCGCGCGCCTTCCTCGAACCAGCCATGCAGCGAAGCAACCTCACGGTGGTGACGCATGTCGAGGTGGAGCGCATTCTGTTCGAAGGCCGCCGCGCGGTCGGCGTGAAGGCCATGCGCGACGGACAACCCGTGGAGTACCGTTGCTCGGGCCAGGTGGTCGTCTGCGCAGGCGCGGTCAATTCGCCACTGCTGCTGCAACAGTCGGGCATCGGGCCGGGTGAGCGGCTGCGCGCTGCCGGAGTCGAGGTGCTGGTCGATGCGCCCGATGTGGGGCGGCGCATGCTCGAGCACCTGGGCATTGCCATGCCGCACAGGCTCAAGCAAGGCGGCGGGCTCAATTGGCGCCTGCGTGGGGCAGGCCTGCTGGCGAGCATCGTCCAGTACGGCCTGTTGCGATCGGGCATCCTGGCCACGGGCCCCTGGGAGGTCGGCGCGCATATGCGCAGCGACCCTTCCGTGTCCCGGCCCGACGTTCAGGTCTATGCGGGTGCGACCAGTGTGGGCAGGCCGCGCGAGGGTCTGCCACCGTCTGCCATGGCCATCGACGACAAGCCCGGCATCTCGATTTCCTGCCACGCCATCCGCCTGACCAGCGAGAGCGAGCTGTGGATCTCGGGGCCAGCGGGCAGCAAGCCCGCGGTGATCAAGGCCAACTGGCTCTCCACGCCCGAGGACCAGCTCACCATGCTGCGCATGACCCGGCTGATGCGCCGCTTCATGCGCATGCCTGCGCTCGCCCCCTATGTCGGTGAAGAAACCCTGCCCGGGCCGGCTGTGCAAACCGACGAACAGATGATGGACGCCATCAAGCGAATGGTCACCTGTGGCATCCACGCCACGAGCACCTGCCGCATGGGGACGGACGAGGCCTCGGTGGTCGATCCGCAACTCAAGGTGCGAGGCACCGAAAACCTGCGCGTGGTCGACTGCTCGGTCATGCCGGGCCTGATCGCCGGCAACACCAATGGGCCGGCGATTGCACTGGCATGGCGCGCCGCAGACCTGTGGCAGGAGGAGCACCGCCGGGCCGCCTGACAGCGCGCGCCCTGGCACCTTGCCTGCCACCGACCGGACAACCCGTCCGCTGTCGAAGGTTCAGTGGGTCGTGCCTTCGGCGGCGGCCAGATCTTGCGCTGCCGGATGCCCCAGGGCCGCTCGAATGCCGACCTGCATGCCGCGCACCATGTCTGCCAAGGGCATGCTGGTCGCCACCCGCTGCACCGCCATCTGCTCTGGCAGGCAGGGCAGGTGGATGAAGCCGCCCCGGGTCCGGCCCCACCCGCGTCGGGTGGCCAGCTGGTGCATCAGCGCATAGAAGACATGGTTGCAGACAAAGGTGCCTGCAGAGTTCGAGAGCTCTGCGGCAATGCCCGCCTCGCGAATGGCCTGCACCATGGCCTTCACCGGCAGGCCGCTGAAGTACGCGCTGGGCCCACCCGCGACCACGGGCCCGTCGACCGGCTGTGCGCCGCGGTTGTCCGGAATGCGCGCGTCATTCACGTTGATCGCCACCCGTTCCAGCGACATGGCGCTGCGGCCGGCCGCCAGGCCCAGGCAGACCACCAGCGCGGGCCGGTGCTGGCGCAAGAGCGCGGTCAGCCGCCGTGCCGACAGGCCGAACACCGTTGGCAATTGGGCTGCCACGATGCGGTGCCGCGCAATCTGGCGACCATGCAGCGCCTGCGCGACGAGCCAGCTGGGGTTGAGGTTGTCGGTGCCGAACGGATCGAAACCGGTGACCAGTACTTTCGGGGTGGCGTTTGGCATGGCCTCAATTTACCGCGATTCCTGATCGCGGGGAACGAAGGACGCACACATCAAGCGGAAAGGCAACCGCGAGCCGGCCAATGTCGAAGACCGCCGTTCCGGCGGCGGCCCCGGTGAATGCTGCGGCAAGGTTTTCGGCGAAGACGTTATGGGAGGATAATGTCGGCTTGCCCTCTTTCAGGGCACCACCCGCCCCCCAGCCCCCCAACAGGCCCGGTGGCAAATCCTCCTGCAGGTATTGATGAGCGACCCCGTAGCCACCCCGACCCTTCCAGAGCGCCTCGACGCTTTCTCCCAACTCCAGCTGGCCGACAAGCTGGCCCGTGCCGTTTCCGACATGGGCTACGAGTCCATGACGCCGATCCAGGCGCAGGCCATCCCGGTGGTGCTGCAGGGCCGCGACGTCATGGGTGCCGCCCAGACGGGCACCGGCAAGACGGCGGCCTTCTCGCTGCCGCTGCTGCAGCGCATGCTGGCCCATGAAAACGCCTCCACCTCGCCGGCCCGCCACCCGGTGCGCGCGCTGGTGCTGCTGCCCACGCGCGAGCTGGCCGACCAGGTCGCGCAGTCCATCAAGGGCTACGCCAAACACACCCAGCTGCGCTGCGCCGTGGTGTTTGGCGGCATGGACATGAAGCCGCAGACGGCGGAGCTCAAGCGGGGCGTCGAGATCCTGGTGGCCACGCCCGGCCGTCTGCTCGACCACATCGAGGCCAAGAACGCGGTGCTCAACCAGGTCGAGTACGTGGTGCTCGACGAGGCAGACCGCATGCTCGACATCGGTTTCCTGCCCGACCTGCAGCGCATCCTGAGCTACCTGCCCAAGAAGCGCACCACGCTGCTTTTCTCGGCCACCTTCTCGCCCGAGATCAGGCGCCTGGCCAACAGCTACCTGCAGGACCCCGTGACCATCGAGGTGGCGCGCCCCAATGCCACCGCCAGCACCGTGGAGCAACACTTCTACGGCGTATCCGATGAAGACAAGCGCCATGCGCTGCACCAGGTGCTGCGCCAGCGCGGCATGAAGCAGGCCTTCGTGTTCGTGAACAGCAAGCTGGGCTGCGCGCGGCTGGCGCGTTCGCTGGAGCGTGAGGGGCTCAAGACCACCGCGCTGCACGGCGACAAGAGCCAGGACGAGCGCCTCAAGGCACTGGACTCCTTCAAGAAGGGCGAGGTCGACCTGCTGGTGTGCACCGACGTGGCCGCCCGCGGGCTGGACATCAAGGACGTGCCGGCGGTGTTCAATTTCGACATCCCCTTCAATGCCGAAGACTACGTGCACCGCATCGGCCGCACCGGGCGCGCAGGTGCGTCCGGCCTGGCGGTGAGTTTTGTCTCCCGCTCCGATGGCCA
>JBIKTP010000104.1:0-7297 GCA_044348035.1 Burkholderiaceae bacterium | reverse complement strand
CGAACTCACCCTTGGGATGCTCGACGGCCGCATAGGCCTCGCCCGGCGGCACGTGGAAGCCTTCGGTGAAAAGCTTGAAGTGGTGGATCAGCTCTTCCATGTTGGACTTCATCGACTCGCGGGAAGGCGCTGCCACCTTGTGGTTGTCGGTGATCACCGGGCCCGGGTTGGCACGCAGCCAGTCGACACACTGCTTGATGATGCGGTTGGACTGGCGCATCTCGGCCACGCGCACCAGATAGCGGTCGTAGCAGTCGCCCGTCTTGCCGACCGGGATGTCGAAGTCGACAAGCGCGTAGGCGTCATAAGGCTGCTTCTTGCGCAGGTCCCAGGCGATGCCGGAGCCGCGCAGCATGGCGCCGGTGAAGCCCATGTTGAGCGCACGCTCGGGCGTGACAACACCGATGCCCACGGTGCGCTGTTTCCAGATGCGGTTGTCGGTGAGCAGGGTCTCGTATTCGTCGACCTGGCCGGGGAAGTTCTTGCAGAAATCGTCAACGAAATCCAGGAACGTACCCTGGCGGTTTTCGTTGAGCTGGGCGATGGCCTTGGCGTTCTTGATCTTGCTGACCTGGTACTGCGGCATGGTGTCCGGCAGGTCGCGGTAGACACCGCCCGGGCGGAAGTAAGCCGCATGCATCCGGGCGCCGGACACCGCCTCGTACATGTCGAACAAGGCCTCGCGCTCGCGGAAGCAGTAGATGAGGATGTTCATCGCGCCGCAATCGAAGCCGTGCGCGCCCAGCCACATCAGGTGGTTGAGCAGGCGCGTGATCTCGGCGAACATCACGCGGATGTACTGGGCCCGCAGCGGCACGTCGACCTGCAGCAGCTTCTCGATGGCCAGGCAATAGGCCTGCTCGTTGGCCATCATCGACACGTAGTCGAGGCGGTCCATGTAGGGCAGCGACTGGATGTAGGTCTTGCTCTCGGCCAGCTTTTCGGTGGCGCGGTGCAGCAGCCCGATGTGCGGGTCGGCGCGCTGCACCACTTCGCCGTCGAGCTCCAGCACCAGGCGCAACACGCCATGGGCAGCCGGGTGCTGCGGCCCGAAGTTCAGGGTGTAGTTCTTGATCTCGGCCATGA
This sequence comes from Burkholderiaceae bacterium, assembly GCA_044348035.1. GTDB lineage: Bacteria > Pseudomonadota > Gammaproteobacteria > Burkholderiales > Burkholderiaceae_C > CAISIP01. The sequence continues at coordinate 6,211 of JBIKTP010000104.1, read as the reverse complement.
AAGTGTGCTCAGGTGCGGCGCGCGCGGAACCGGCTCAATGCCGACCCCCGTAGTTGTCTTCGCGGACGATGCGCGGCGTGATCTCGCGCGGCTCGATGGTGACAGGCTGGTAGATGACACGCTTCTGCTCTGCGTCGTACCGCATCTCGACATGGCCCGTGGTGGGGAAGTCCTTGCGGAAAGGGTGGCCGATGAAGCCGTAGTCGGTGAGGATGCGGCGCAGGTCGTTGTGGCCGTCGAACACGATACCGAACAGATCGAACGCCTCTCGCTCGAACCAGTTGGCGGAGTTCCAGATGCCGGTGACAGAGGCGACCACCGGCACGTCGTCGTCGGCGGCAAACACGCGCAGTCGGATGCGCTGGTTCAGGCTGACCGACAACAGGTGCGAGACCACGGCGTAACGCCCGGCATCCGGTGCGCCGCCGCTGTATTCGGAGTAATCGACGCCACACAGATCGATCAGCTGCTCGAAACGGCAGCCCGGCGCATCCCGCAGCAGCGTGGCCACCGCCAGGTAATCCGCCGGACGCACCTCGAGCGTGACTTCACCGTGGCGCACGGCGATATGGCGCACCTTGTCGCCCAGAACGGTGGCAACGGTGTCTCGGAGGGTGTCGGGGTGGACAGCAAAACCGGTCATGGCAGCCTTCTCACGCGCGGGCGATGGTGTTGGTGCGGCGGATCTTCTGCTGCAGCTGGATGATGCCGTAGAGCAGCGCCTCGGCGGTTGGCGGACAGCCGGGCACGTAGACATCGACGGGCACGATGCGATCGCACCCGCGCACGACCGAGTAACTGTAGTGGTAGTAGCCACCGCCATTGGCGCAGGAACCCATCGAGAGCACCCAGCGCGGCTCGCTCATCTGGTCGTAGACCTTGCGCAGCGCGGGCGCCATCTTGTTGCACAGCGTCCCGGCGACGATCATCAGGTCAGACTGGCGCGGGCTGGGGCGAAACAGCATGCTGAAGCGCTCCATGTCGTAACGGGCTGCACCGGCATGCATCATCTCGACCGCGCAGCAGGCCAGGCCGAAGGTCATGGGCCACAGCGAGCCGGTCTTGGCCCAGTTCACCACCGAGTCGTAACTGGTGGTGGCGAAGCCTTCCTTGAAAACACCTTCGATCATCGTGTCACTCCCAGTCGAGGGCGCCCTTTTTCCATTCGTAGATGAAACCCACGACCAGGATGCCCAGGAAAACCATCATCGACCAGAACCCGACGGCGCCGATCTCCTTGAGCGAAACTGCCCACGGAAACAGGAACGCGATCTCGAGGTCGAACAGGATGAAGAGGATGGCCACCAGGTAGTAGCGCACGTCGAACTTCATGCGGGCATCTTCGAAGGCCTCGAAGCCGCATTCGTAGGGGGAGTTCTTCTCGGCGTCCGGGCGATTCGGGCCCAGGATGTAGCCCAGGACCTGTGGCACCACGCCGACACCCACACCGACCAGGATAAACAGCAGGACGGGCAGGTACTGGTCGAGGTTCATGGGGCGCTTTGACTATCTGAGACCAACCGCCTGGCCGGGGCAGGGTCGGTTGTACTTGTTCTGGTGCCGTCGGCGAGACTCGAACTCGCACAGCTTTCGCCACTACCCCCTCAAGATAGCGTGTCTACCAATTTCACCACGACGGCGGCTTTTCACGTGCCCGGTTTGCGTGAGGAACCTTGCGGTTGAAGCTCCCCGGAACCGTTGGAGTTTACCCTGATTTTGTCTCCCGAAAGCCAGCCGGCGCGCAATTCAGGCCCGTCTTATTTCGACGGAATAAGCGCCGCACCAGAGGCCGGTACAAGCGGCACGGATGCAGCCGCCGCAGGGGCGGTCGCGGCTGCACCTTCGAGCACGCTGCCACTGCCGCTGCTGGTCGGACGCAGGTTGCCGAAGTACGCCAGGGCCAGGGTGCATGCGAAGAACACGGTGGCCAGTACGGCAGTGGTGCGGGACAGGAAGTTGGCACTGCCACTGGCGCCGAACAGGCTGCCCGAACTGCCGCTGCCAAAGGCCGCACCCATGTCCGCGCCCTTGCCATGCTGCACCAGAATCAGGCCAATCATGCCCAGCGCCGACAGTATCTGCAGGGCCAGGATCAGGGTCAACACGATGTTCATCAATACTCCTCGAAATGTAGCAATTCGATCAGGCGGACAAGCGGCTCGCAGCCGCGATGATCGCCAGAAAATCAGGTGCCTTGAGCGACGCGCCGCCGATCAGGCCACCGTCGATGTCGGGCTGGCCCAGCAGGTCGGCCGCGTTGGCTGCGTTCATGCTGCCGCCATACAAAATCGGCATCAGTGCAGCGCGCTCGGTGGCAGCCTTGAGCTGGGCGCGCAGCACTCCGTGCACCCGCTGCGCCTGCTGCGGTGTGGCGGTCCGGCCGGTGCCGATGGCCCAGAGCGGCTCGTAGGCAACGACGATCTCGCTGATGCAATGCCCGTTGGCATGGATGACCGCCGCCAGCTGCCGCTTGACCACCTCTTCGGTCTGATCGGCTTCACGCTGGGCCAGGGACTCCCCGACACAGACGATCGGGGTGACACCGCAGGCCAAGGCCTGGCGCACCTTGTCCGCCACCACCGCATCTGTCTCGCCGTGGTACTGCCGACGCTCGGAGTGACCCACGATCACGTAACGGACACCGAAATCGCGCAGCATCGTCGCGGAGACCTCGCCGGTGAAGGCACCCGAGGCCTGGCCGGAGACGTCCTGGGCGCCAAGGTCGATCGCACTGCCAGCCAGCAGTCCGCCAACTTGCGCCAGGTAGGGCGCGGGGACACACACCGCCGTGCGGCAGGCTGGCGAGACCTGCAAGCCATCGCGCAGGGAACCGATCAGCGACGCGTTGAACGCCAGGCTGCCGTTGAGCTTCCAGTTGCCGGCAATCAGTTTCCTGCTCATGCTGCGCTCCAGTCCAGAACGATCTTGCCAATATGCTGGTTCGACTCCATCAGCACATGCGCGCGCGCCGCTCCGCTGGCACCGTACGCCGGTGCTGCCGCGAACACGCTGTGGATCACCGGCTTGATCTGACCGCTTTCGATCAGCGGCCACACATTCTGGCGGCAACTGCGTGCGATCGCGGCCTTGAATGCCACCGGTCGCGGCCGCAGCGTCGAACCGGTGATCGTCAGGCGCCGGCGCAGCACCAGGCCGGCATTGAATTCACTTTTTGCACCGCCCTGCACGGCGATGATCGCCAGGCGGCCGTCCTCGGCCAGGCAGTCGATCTCGCGGGCGACATAGCTGCCGGCCACCATGTCCAGCACCACATGCACCCCGCGGCCGTCCGTCAGGCGCCGGACCTCCTCGACGAAATCGGAGGTGCGGTAGTTGATGGCATGGTGTGCGCCCAGCGCGACGCAGGCGGCACATTTCTCGTCGCTTCCAGCCGTCACGATGACCGTGCAACCCATGGCCCGCGCCATCTGGATCGCAGTCACACCTATGCCACTGGAGCCACCCTGCACCAGCAGTGTCTCGCCGGCCTGCAGGCGGGCCCGGTCGAACACGTTGCTCCAGACGGTGAAAACCGTCTCGGGCAGCGAGGCGGCTTCGATGTCCGACCACCCGCGCGGCACCGGCAGGCACTGGGCCACGGGTGCGATGCAGTACTCGGCATATCCGCCACCCGCCACCAGCGCACACACGCGGTCACCCGGCTTCAGACCCGCCTGGGCCATCGCCTCGGCATCGCCCTGGTCGATGACACCTGCCACCTCCAGCCCGGGGATGTCGGAGGCACCCGGCGGCACCGGGTAACTGCCGGTGCGTTGCAGGACGTCCGGGCGGTTCACGCCGCTGGCCGTCACACGGATGCGCAGTTCTCCCGGCCCGGCCACCGGCAGGGGGCGTTCGCCGACCTGCAGCACCTCCGGGGCACCAAACGACGCGATCTCGATGACTTTCATGCGGGACATAACTCCTGGGAGCCGGGTTGTCGCATCCGGCCAGAGCCTGGACACTGCCACCCGGACACGGAAGGATCAGGCCTGGTCGCCACCGCCGTGGCCGCCCTGGGCCGGGCGGTCCAGCAGGGCCTTCATCGACAGCTTTACCCGGCCCTTTTCATCCGTCTCGAGGACCTTGACCTTGACGATCTGGCCTTCGCTGAGGTAGTCGGTGACCTTCTCGACCCGCTCGTGGGCGATCTGGCTGATGTGCAGCAGGCCATCCTTGCCGGGCAGCAGGTTGATCAGGGCGCCAAAGTCGAGGATCTTGGTGACCGGGCCCTCGTAGACCTTGCCGATCTCGACTTCGGCCGTGATCTGGGCGATGCGGCGCTTGGCTTCCTCGGCCTTCTCCGGATCGGTCGAGGCGATGGTGATGGTGCCGTCCTCGTCGATGTTGATCTGGGTGCCGGTCTCTTCGGTCAGCGCACGGATGACGGCGCCGCCCTTTCCGATCACGTCGCGGATCTTGTCGGGGTTGATCTTCATCGTGAACAGGCGCGGCGCGAAGTTGGAGACCTCGGTCTTGGCCTCGGCCATGGCTTCCTGCATCTTGCCCAGGATGTGCATGCGGGCTTCCTTGGCCTGTGCCAGAGCGACCTGCATGATTTCCTTGGTGATGCCCTGGATCTTGATGTCCATCTGCAGCGCCGTGATGCCATCGGTGGTGCCGGCGACCTTGAAATCCATGTCGCCGAGGTGGTCCTCGTCACCCAGGATGTCGGTCAACACGGCAAAACGGTTGCCGTCCTTGATCAGGCCCATGGCGATGCCGGCCACGTGGGCCTTCATCGGCACACCGGCATCCATCAGGCTCAGGCAGCCGCCGCAGACCGAGGCCATGCTCGACGAACCGTTGGATTCGGTGATCTCGCTGACCACGCGCATCGTGTAGGGGAACTCTTCCTTGGTCGGCAGCACGGCGACCAGGGCCCGCTTGGCCAGGCGACCGTGGCCGATCTCGCGCCGCTTCGGGGTGCCGACACGGCCGGTTTCGCCGGTGGCGAAGGGAGGCATGTTGTAGTGCAGCATGAAGCGGTCTTCGTAGTCGCCCGACAATGCGTCGATGCGCTGGGCATCGCGCTCGGTGCCCAGCGTCGTGACCACCAGGGCCTGCGTCTCGCCCCGGGTGAACAGCGCCGAGCCGTGGGTACGGGGCAGCACGCTGTTGCGGATTTCGATGTCGCGCACGGTGCGGGTGTCGCGACCGTCGATGCGGGGCTCACCCGCCAGGATCTGGCTGCGCACGAGGCCGGCCTCGATGTCGAACAGCATGCCTTCGACCTTGACCGAATCGAATGCGGTGCCTTCGGCCTTGAGGGCGCCCATCACGTCGGAGTAGGCGGCACGGCAGGCCTGGGTGCGGGCCTGCTTGTTGCGGATCTGGTAGGCGGCGCGCAGCTTGTCGCCAGCCAGGGCCTGGACCTTGGCGATCAGGGCTTCGTCCTTGGCGGGAGCCTTCCAGTCCCAGACCGGCTTGCCGGCATCACGCACGAGTTCATGGATGGCGTTGATGGCGATGTTGCCCTGCTCGTGGCCGAACACCACTGCGCCGAGCATGATCTCTTCGGAGAGTTGCTGGGCTTCGGACTCCACCATCAGCACGGCGGCCTCGGTACCGGCCACGACGAGGTCCAGGCTGGAGTCCTTGCGGGCGGTCTGGCCGGGGTTGAGCACATAGGCGCCGTTGACGTAACCGACACGGGCGGCACCGATCGGTCCACTGAAGGGCACGCCGCTCACGCTCAATGCCGCGCTGACCGCGATCATCGCGGCAATGTCGGCATCGACCTCGGGGTTGAGCGACACGGTGTGCACGACCACATGCACTTCGTTGAAGAAACCTTCCGGGAACAGCGGGCGGATCGGGCGGTCGATCAGGCGGCTGGTCAGGGTCTCGAATTCGCTGGGGCGGCCTTCGCGCTTGAAGAAGCTGCCGGGGATCTTGCCGGCCGCATAGGCCTTCTCCAGGTAATCGACGGTCAGCGGAAAGAAGTCCTGGCCGGCCTTGCCTTCGGTCTTGGCGACCACGGTGGCGAGCACCACGGTGCCGTCCATGTCGAGCATCACGGCGCCGCTGGACTGGCGGGCGACCTCGCCGGTCTCCATGGTGACGGTGTGGGAGCCCCACTGGAAGGTCTTGCTTACTTTGTTGAACATGCTCATGGCATTCATCTCCTGGTCAAATGTGGAAGGCGTTGGCCGCCTCCCGAAGCCCGGAGCCTGCATGGCAGAACACGATGCCATTCCAGCGACATTCG
>JBIKTP010000103.1:0-7329 GCA_044348035.1 Burkholderiaceae bacterium | reverse complement strand
TCAAGCCCTAGCCCTTGTGTCGGTGGTGCGGCGCTGCATCCCGGGGATGCGGCGCCACAGTGAACTCAAGCAGCCAGCTTGGCCTTGACTTGCTCCACGATCCCGGCAAAGGCCGGCATGTCATGCACCGCAATATCGGACAGGACCTTGCGGTCAATCTCGATACCGGCCTTCTTGAGGCCATTGGCGAACTGGCTGTAGGTCAGGCCACATTGACGGGCTGCTGCGTTGATGCGGGCGATCCACAACTGGCGGAACACGCGCTTCTTGGTACGGCGGTCACGGTAGGCATATTGCCCGGCCTTCATCACCGCTTCTTTGGCGATGCGGAAGACATTGCCGCGGCGACCGCGGAAACCCTTGGCGAGTGCGAGAACTTTCCGGTGGCGGGCGCGAGCCGTTACACCACGTTTGACGCGAGGCATGTTGGTACTCCTTGTTCGTCGTTGTTAAATGCCGAAGCCGGGCAGCATCTGCGCCATGTGACCCATGTTGGTCTCATGCACAGCCGTCGGTCCCCGCAGATGGCGTTTGTTCTTGGTGGTCTTCTTGGTCAGGATGTGACGCTTGAAGGCTTGACCGCGCTTGACGGTGCCACCGGGACGAACGCGGAAGCGCTTTTTCGCACCGCTCTTGGTCTTCATTTTGGGCATTGAATGCTCCTTCTCGTTGTGCTCGTGAGGCGTCTGCAAACTGTTTGCAGCCTTGTTGGCCCCGAGCCACTGGTCAGCGGCAGGAATATCCCTGCCGCCATGTGCGATACGCTGGTGACCAGACCTGCGTATCGCCGTTTTGCCTTCAGGATGTGGCGCTTGTTGCCGCATCCGCCGCCGGCTTGGCGGGCACCTTCTTCTTGCCAGGCGCGATCATCATGATCATCTGGCGCCCCTCCAGCTTGGGAAACTGCTCCACCAGTATCGAATCGGCCAATTCAGTGCGGATGCGGTTCAGCAATGCCATTCCCAGTTCCTGATGGGTGATCTCTCGGCCGCGAAACCGCAGTGTGATCTTGCATTTGTCACCGTCCGCCAGGAAACGCTTGATGTTGCGCATCTTGATGTTGTAGTCCCCGTCGTCGGTACCCGGCCTGAACTTGATCTCCTTGATCTCGATGACCGTCTGCTTGGACTTCGCCTCGGCCGCCTTCTTCTGCTCCTGGTACTTGAACTTGCCGTAGTCCATCAGGCGACAGACTGGCGGATTCGCCGTGGCAGAAATCTCGACCAGATCCACATCCAGTTCACCCGCCATGCGCAAGGCTTCCATCAGGCTGACGACACCCATGGGCTCGTTTTCAGGCCCGGACAGACGGACTTCAGGAACCATGATCTCCCGGTTCAGGCGGTGCTTGCGTTCTTCGCGGTGACGGCGGTCACGAAATTCAGTAGCGATGGTTCATTCCTTCAAAAACATTGCCGCCACAGGGCGGCGCTCGCCGCGCACCACGCGCAGACCAAACTGATATCGTTGTTGGAGCAACTCAGACAGCAGACTTGTTCGCGATGTCTCCAGCGATTTTTTGCGCGAACGCATCGAGAGACATCACTCCGAGGTCAATATTGCCCCGGGCGCGCACTGCAACGGCACCGGCCGCCATCTCCTTGTCTCCCACGACCAGGATAAAGGGCGGCTTCTGCATCGAATGCTCGCGGATTTTATACGTAATCTTCTCGTTGCGGAGGTCCAAATTGACCCTAAGACCTTGATTTTGCAGCGTTTTGACCACGTTTCGGGCATATTCTGCCTGAGCATCGGTGATATTGAGCACGCAAACCTGCACCGGCGCAAGCCAAGTCGGCAATGCCCCGGCAAACTGTTCTATCAGGATTCCGATGAAACGCTCCAGGCTACCGACGATGGCGCGGTGCAGCATCACCGGATGCCTGCGCTCGCCGCTATCCGCCACATAGACCGCATCAAGCCGCTCCGCCATGGAAAAATCGACCTGCATGGTGCCGCACTGCCACTGCCGGCCAATGGCGTCTTTCAGGGTGTACTCGATCTTGGGGCCATAGAAGGCGCCATCTCCCGGTGCGATCTCGAATTCGCAACCGGAACGCCGCAGGCTCTCCATCAGCGCGAACTCCGCCTTGTCCCAGACCTCCTCCGACCCGATGCGGGCGGCAGGCCGCGTGGCGACCTTGTAGATGATCTGGGTGAACCCGAAATCCGAATAGACCTTCTGCAGCAAGGTCGTATAGGCCACGCACTCTTGCAGGATCATGTCTTCGGTGCAGAAGATATGGCCGTCGTCCTGCGTGAAACCCCGCACCCGCATGATGCCGTGCAGTCCGCCCGTGGGCTCGTTGCGGTGGCACTGCCCGAACTCCCCATACCGCAGCGGCAGGTCGCGGTAACTCTTGATGCCCTGCTTGAAGATCAGGATGTGGCCGGGGCAGTTCATCGGCTTGAGGGCGTAGTCCCGCTTTTCCGACTCGGTCGTGAACATGGCATCGCGGTATTTGTCCCAGTGGCCTGTCTTCTCCCACAAGGCCCGATCGAGAATCTGCGGGCCCTTGACCTCCTGGTAGCCGTTGTCCCGGTAGACCTGGCGCATGTACTGCTCCACCACCTGCCAGACCGCCCAGCCCTTGGGGTGCCAGAACACGGTGCCCGGCGAATGCTCGTCGAGGTGGAACAGATCGAGTTCACGGCCCAGCTTGCGGTGGTCGCGCTTTTCGGCTTCCTCGAGCATCGTCAGGTACTGCTGCAACTCATCCTTCGTGGCCCATGCCGTGCCATAGACACGTTGCAGCATTTCCTTCGTGTGGTCGCCGCGCCAGTACGCACCCGCCAATTTCATGAGCTTGAAGAACCGCAGTTTCCCCGTGTTCGGCACATGCGGGCCACGGCACAGATCCTCGAAGGAGCCCTCCCGGTACAGCGAGACATCCTCACCCGCCGGAATGCTGGCGATGATCTCCGCCTTGTAGTGCTCCCCCATACCCTTGAAATAGGCCACCGCTTCATCCCGCGGCAACACCCGGCGCGTGACCGGTTCATCCCTGGCAGCCAGTTCAGCCATTTTCTTTTCGATGGCGCTCAGGTCCTCGGGGGCGAATGGTCGCTTGTACGAGAAATCGTAGTAGAAGCCGTTCTCGATGACAGGGCCGATCGTCACCTGTGCATCGGGGAACAGTTCCTTGACGGCGTAGGCCAGCAGGTGAGCCGTCGAATGGCGGATCACCTCCAGCCCGTCGGCGTCCCTGGCGGTGAGGATGGACAGCGCGGCGTCCGCGTCGATGCGGTAGCTGGTGTCCACCACCGTACCGTCGACCTTGCCTGCCAACGCCGCCTTGGCCAGGCCGGCACCAATCGATGCGGCCACTTCCGCCACGGTGACCGGGCCTGGGTATTCGCGTTTCGAACCATCGGGAAGCGTGATGTGGATCATGGTGAACCTCGCAAGAACAAGAGCATGAAAAAAGCGCGGACTTGCCGCGCTTTTTTGGGGGAAGTGATAACCAGCGACACCCGAGGCGCGCTGGCGATGCCTCGTGGGTTATCGGCAACCGGCAGTGGTAGTTCGCGGTGTCATAACCAGATTGCCTTTCCCGCTCTTGTTGGTCAATGAAGGACCCAAGTCTAGCATCAGTGGAATTGCTCTTCTTCCGTGGAGCCGGTCAGCGCCGTGACGCTGGATTTGCCGCCCTGGATCACCGTGGTGACCTCGTCGAAGTAACCGGTACCCACCTCCTGCTGGTGCGACACGAAGGTGTAGCCACGGTCGCGTGCTGCGAACTCGGGCTCCTGCACTTTCTCGACATAGGCAGACATGCCGCGCTTGACGTAGTCCTGGGTCAGGTCGAACATGTTGTACCACATGGAGTGGATGCCCGCGAGCGTGATGAACTGGTACTTGTAGCCCATCGCACCCAGCTCGCGCTGAAACTTGGCGATCGTGGCATCGTCCAGGTTCTTCTTCCAGTTGAAGGACGGCGAGCAGTTGTAGGCCAGCATCTTGCCGGGGTGCACCTTGTGCACGGCATCGGCGAATCGCTTGGCGAATTCCAGGTCCGGCGTGCCGGTCTCGCACCATACGAGGTCGGCATACCGTGCATAGGCAATCGCGCGGGAGATCGCCTGGTCGATGCCCTTGCGGGTCTTGTAGAAGCCTTCGGCGGTACGCTCACCGGTGATGAATGGCTTGTCGTTCTGGTCGTAGTCGCTGGTCAGCAGATCGGCAGCTTCTGCATCCGTGCGCGCGATGACGAGCGAGGGCACGCCACAGACGTCGGCGGCCATGCGCGCGGCGATCAGCTTCTGGTTGGCCTCGGCGGTCGGGACCAGCACCTTGCCGCCCATGTGTCCGCACTTCTTGACCGATGCGAGCTGGTCTTCCCAGTGCACTCCGGCAGCACCAGCCTTGATCATGGCCTTCATCAGCTCGAAGGCATTGAGCACGCCGCCAAAGCCGGCTTCTGCATCGGCCACGATGGGCGCAAAGTTGTCGATGTACCCGGCGTCGCCCGGGTCGATGCCCTTGCTGTGCTGGATTTCATCGGCGCGGCGGAAGGTGTTGTTGATGCGCTCCACAACGGTCGGGACCGAATCCACCGGGTACAGGGACTGGTCGGGATACATGGACGCATAGGAATTGTTGTCGGCCGCCACCTGCCAGCCGGACAGGTAGATTGCCTTGATCCCGGCCTTCACCTGCTGCATCGCCTGACCACCGGTGAGCGCGCCGAGGCAGTTGACGTAGGGTTCGGTGTGGAGCAGGTTCCACAGCTTCTCCGAACCGCGGCGGGCCAGCGTGTGCTCGATCGGGAAAGAGCCCCGCAGTCGCACGACATCGGCGGCACTGTATCCGCGCTCGATGCCCTTCCAGCGCGGGTTGGTGGCCCAGTCCTTTTCAAGCGCCTCGATCTGCTGGGCGCGGCTGAGTTGTTCGGTAAGACTTTGCGGCATGGAATGACTCCTGGAGGTTGAAAAAACTGAAGTCATTCTAGGTCTTGTATAAGACTTCCTGGCTATCTTATGTCTTATATAAGACCAAAATAAACCTCAATGAAATCAAAGACTTGGGCCGCTAAACCGCATTGCGAAAACATCTATCTCATATTGAGATATTTTTCCGCATTGCAGCACACGCCGAAACCGTAATGTGAAAATAATTTCCCGTATTACGAAAAAACGGAACGCTCAACCAGCTTCGGCGTAACGCTCGAACTCCCACGGATGGACCTGCTGGGCGTAGGCATCCCACTCCGCCGACTTGATGGCCAGGAACTCGTCGCAGAAGGCATCACCCAGGCGGGAGCGCAGGGCGGCATCATTGCGCAGGGCTTCCAGTGCGCTGTACAGGTCACGCGGCAGGCGTGGCGGCATTGGCTGGCCCGCCCGATGCCGGTCGTAGAGGTCCTCATCGCAGGCGGGCACAGCAGGCAGGCCGGTGTCGATACCCTGAAGGCCAGCTGCCAGCGTTCCGGCAATCGCAGCATAGATGTTGCAGGAAGGGTCCGGCAGCCGCCATTCCAGGCGACCTGCCACGACCCGCACCAGGCAGGTGCGGTTGTTTTCGCCCAGGGTTTTCCAGACCGGCGACCAGGTCGTCCCCGACTTGCTGTCGCCGGAGCAGAGTCTCTTGTAGCTGTTGGTGGTGGGCGCACAAAGCGCGCTCAAGGCATCCGCATGGCGCAGCAATCCGGCAGCGAACTGCTGCCCCTCGCTGCTCAGTCCCAGGGGCGCCTGGGGCTGGGCGAACACCGCGCGCCCCTGTGTGTCAGTGATGCTCAGGTGAAAATGCAGGCCACTGCCCGGCGCGTCCGACCAGGGCTTTGGCATGCAGCTGAAGACCATTCCATGCTGCTCGGCCAGCGCATGGGCGGTCATCTTGAACAGCATGAAGCGATCTGCCGCAGCCAGTGCGTGGTCATGGCGGTAGTTGATCTCGTACTGGCCGTTCGCGTCTTCATGGTCGATCTGCTCCAGGTCGAAGCCAATTTCCTGGAGGCTGGCGCGCATCCCGTCCAGAAAGACCTGGCTGCGCTGGATGGCCTTGATGTCGTAGGACGGTTTGGACAGGCGGTCCCGGACATCGTGGACGGCCCATGCGCCGGCACCCTCCTGCTTTCTCAGCAGGAAGAATTCAGGCTCGACCCCGACCTGCAATTGCCACCCGCGCTCAGACAGGGCACGGACCTGGCGCGTCAGCAACTGGCGGGAGCAGGTCTCCAGCGGCTGGCCGTCGGCGAAACCATTGCATACGGCATGCGCAACTCCGGGCATGAACGGCAGCGGACGCAGGGACTCGGGCTGAACCCGCCCGTAATACTCGCTGCGGGGGCCATGCCGGGGCAGCCCTGTGCCCCAGATGCTGGGCCCGGAGAATCCGGCACCGACCTGGACCCAGTCCTTCAAGCGGGCCAGCGGCACGAGTTTTCCACGGGCCACGCCATGGATGTCGCAGAACTGGACCAGCACACTGTGTATGCCCTGCGCCGAGAGGCGCTTGATCGTCGAGGCAAATGCGCTCATGTCGCGATGTCGAGCCCGCAGTTGCTCAAGCGCCGACCGGGCCACGCACGGCCGCAGCGATCTCGCGTTCGCGCCGGCGTGTCTGGCGTGCCACCCACAGGCTGTAGGCAACGACGACCACCGTGACGGTGACGATGAGCAGCGTTGCCGCGGCATAGATGGTCGGATTGATCCCGCGGCGGGCATACCCGAAGATCACCTGCGGCAAGGTGTTGACCCCCGGGCCAGAGAGAAACTCCGAAATCACCACATCATCGAATGACAGGGTGAAGGCCAGCAGGAAAGCCGCCAGGATGCCCTGCGCGATGCTGGGCAGGGTCACGAGGAAAAACACCTGGTGGGGCCGCGCGCCAAGGTCCATGGCCGCCTCTTCGATCGAGCGGTCCATCTCCAGCAGGCGCGACTGGACGACGACCATCCCGTATGCCATGCCGAGCAGGGTATGCCCCAGGACAATCGTCAGGAAGCCGCGCTCGGGCCAGCCGAAGAAATTCTGCACACCCACCATCAACAGCAGCAAGGAAAGTCCGATCACGACCTCCGGCATCACCAAAGGCGCGTTGACCATGCCTGAAAAAATGGTCCGGCCCGGAAATCGGCGGTAGCGCACCAGCACGAACGCCGCGAAGGTGCCCAGCACGGCGGACAACAACCCACTGGCGAACGCCACCTGGATCGACAGCCAGAAGCCTTCGACAATCTTGGTGTCCCGCATCAGAGCCTCGTACCAGCGCATCGAGAACCCGGTGAATTGCGCATCCTGGCGTGTGCTGTTGAACGAGAACAGCACCATGAAAAGCAGCGGGAGGTACAGGAACAGGAACACCAGCCCCATCCACAGTTTGCCGA
>JBIKTP010000102.1:0-7349 GCA_044348035.1 Burkholderiaceae bacterium | reverse complement strand
GTGTACTCCTTGGGGATGATCAGGCTGATGACCACCGTGGCCAGCACCGTCACCAGCAGGGTGAGCAGCGCCACCAGCCAGCGGGCCCGCAGGATGAGCAGAAATTGTTGGAGGGTCATGGCGCGCAGTCCTTGTTGGCTTGTTGTTATGGCGTGGCCTAGAAAAGGCGTTCCTCGACGTAGATCACGTCGTTGGGTTGCACCAGGTCCGTCAGGTTGGGGGTGATCCGCTCGACCCGGCCGTCGGCGCCCTTGCGGTGCAGGCGCAGCTTGCGCTCGCTGCCGCGGGCGGTGGGACCGCCGCCCTGGGCCAGGGCCTGCATGACCGTCATGTCTTTCTCGATGCGGAAGGAGCCGGGGCGCTGGGCTTCGCCGTAGATGAAGAACACCGGGGCCTCTTCGATGTAGATCACGTCGTCGGGCTGCACCGGGTCGGTCAGCTCGGGCACGCTCTGGGTGACCCGGCCGTCGGCAGCGCGGCGGTGCAGGCGCAGCTTTTTCTCGGTGCCGCGGGCGGTGGGGCCGCCGCCCTGGGCCAGGGCCTGCATCACCGTCATGTTGCGCTCCACGCGGAAGGAGCCGGGGCGCTGGGCCTCGCCGTAGATGTGGAACACTGGGGCGCGGTGCACATAGACCGTGTCGCCCCCCATCAGGACGATGTCGTCTTCGGTTTTTTCGTTCAGGTAGATGGAGGGCAGGTCGATCACCTGGCGAAATTGCTTGCCGCCGCGCAGGCCGGTGACCACCACCATGTCGTCACCACCCTGGGTGGCGCCACCGGCGTTGGCCAGCATGTCGCTCAGGCGGGTGTTGGCTGTCTCCAGCGGAAAGCGCCCGGGCCGGTTGACCTGCCCCAGCACCGAGACCTGGTTGCCGCGGATCTGAATCAGCACGATGTTGACCTGCGGCTGGCGGATGAAGCCGCCTTTTTGCAGGGCGTCTGCGATCTTTTTCTCGGCCGCGGCGATCGACAGGCCACCCAGATCCACCGCACCGATCAGCGGGTAGGTGATGGAGCCGTTCTCCGACACCCGGGTTTCGATGGTGAGGTCGGGGTTTTGAAACACCTGCACCCGAATGGCGTCGCCCGCGCCCAGCGGGTAATCGGGCTTGGTCTGGGCAAACGCGCCCAGGCTGACCAGCCCCAGCATGGCGGCCAGCAGCAGGTGGGTGATTCGGTAAAGGCGCATGGTCATGGAGACGTCCGGTTCGAGGGGGAAATTGGCAAACGGGTGGGGCCTTACTTGAGCTTGGCCACGCCCTTTTCGATCGCGCTCTGGGTCTTGGCGGCGTCCGGGGCGGGTGCAGTTGCGGCGGTGTCGGTTGCTGCGGGTGCAGCGGCCGGCGCCGGTGCGGCAGCAGCGGGCGCAGCGGCGGGCGCAGCAGCCCCGGCTGCCGGCGGGCCACCGGCAAAGTCGCCCATGTAGGTGACGGTGGACTTGGCGCGCAGGTCCTTGATGGCCTTGCTCGCCGCCTCGGCGGCGCGCTGGTTGGACAGGAACTGCTCGATGCGCGGCAGCGCGTTGGCCTCGGGCACCGGGGCGGTCTGCGAGGTGGCGACACGCACGACATTGAAGCCCTGCGGGTTGGTCACCACCATCGTCTGGCCGTCTTTCAGTGCATGCAGCTTGGTCAGCAGCTCCAGCGGGATCTGCTCTGCGGCGCGCGTTGCGGCGCCGCCGCCAAACCTGATGTCCTGGCCCTTGAGGAACAGGCCCACTTCGTCCAGGGGCTTGCCTGCGGCCAGCATGCCGCGCACGTTCTCGGCGATGGCGGTGCCGGCCGAGGCGGGCAGCTGCACCTCCTGCAGGTTGTAGACGCGCCGCTCCGAGAACAGGGCCGGGTGGTCCACATAGTATTTCTTCAGCTCTTCGGGTGTGGGCTTGGGCAGGGCGGCGGTGATCTGCTGGAGGTAGGCCCGCGCCAGCACCTCGCGCCGGGCCGATTCGAGCATGGCCACCACCTCGGGCGAGCGGTTGATCTTGGATTCGATGGCCTGGTCCACCGCCAGCTGCTGGTCGATGAGTTTCTCCAGCACGTCGCGGCGCAGCTTGTCCACCGCCGCCGGGGTGGCATTGCCGGCATTGGTGCGGCTGAGCACCTGGTTGATCTGGTGGACAGAAATTTCTTCCTTGCCAACCTTGGCGGCCACCTGGGTGGCGGCCTTTTTCTCTTCCTTTTCGCCGCAGGCAGTCAGGGTGAGGGTGACAACGAGGGCGGCGAGGAGGGGTTTGAGGGTATGTTTCATGGTGGCGACAGGGTAGCGTCCGACGGTGAATCTTGCGTGTCAGTATGTGAATTGGGCGCTCAGGTTGAAGGTATTGGCCGAGTAGTCGAACCCGGCCAGGCTGGAGGTGCGCCGCGCGTTCTGCAGCGAGGCACTGAGCGACAGAAAGGTGTAAGGCTGCCAGTCGAGGGACAGGCTGGCGTCGCGCGTGACGTCGCGGCGCTGCAGCGTGACGACGCCGGTGGGCGTGCCGCCGAAGTTGCGCACCGCATGGGCCAGCTGCACGCGCACGGTGGCCTTGGGGCTGACCTGCCAGACCGGGCCGAGCGTGAAGCGGTCCGTCTGGCTGTAGTTGAAGTCGGCGGTTTCGAAAGGCCCCAGCTCGCGCGTCCAGCCGGCGGCCAGGCCGAGCTTGGGCGAATACGCCCAGTTCAGGTTGATGCCGCCGACCACGCCGCTGAAGTCGCGCTGGCCGTAGGTCGGGTAGCTGCGGCTGAGGTGCGCGGCGCGGAAGTCGGCCGAGGTGTCGCGGTTGATGGCCCAGGTGACGCGCAGCTCGTGCTCCAGCTGGCTGTAGCGGTCGTCGAAGAAGCCGGGGGACGGCAGGGTGCGGTTGCTGGTGTAGGTGCCGTCAATGGTGCGCAGCGTGTAGCCGATGGTGCTGCCCGAGGGCAGCAGGTAGCGCAGGCCGGCGTCTGCCGTGATGCGGCGTGAGTCGGCCTCGGAGTTGATGGGCAGGCTGTTGTCCAGGCCGGTGCGGCTCAAGCCCCCCACCAGGCGCCAGCTGGCGCCGAGTTCGTAGGTGCCGTCCAGGCGGGTGGTGGTCTCGGTGCGCTCGTTGCGCACGTTGAAGCCGCGGAAGTCGACGAAGCTGTTCAGGGTTTTTTCGCGCTCGCTGCTCAGCGTGCCGCGAAAGCGCGGTGTGATGGCATACCGCCACGCGCCCCGGTAGTTGAAGGCCGAGAAGCCGAGGTAGCTGAAGTTCTGGTAGTCGTACCTCACCAGGCGCATGTCGAGCTCGATGCTCTGCAGGCTGTAGGCCTTGTTGTAGCTCACGCCCAGCGTGCTCACCGCCACCCTCTCGGCGGTGGAGTTGCGCCCGACCAGCGCCGGCAGATTGGCGTTGTCTGGCAGGCGGAACAGGTTGCTGTCGTGCACCACGGTGGCAGAGGCGCGAAACTGAAGCTCCTGGTTGCCTTCGGCCCATGCGCTGCCCGCCGTGGCCCAGACAAGAGCGAACGGCAGCGTTGTCAACAGGCAACGGCGCGCAGTGGTGGGCATGGCTCAGTGGGCCTTTTCGTCCTTGAGAACCAGCTTGATCGTCTTCAGGATGATATGCAGGTCGAGACGGAGCGACCAGTTCCGCAGGTAGTCGAGATCGTAGTCGATGCGGCCCTGCATCTTGTCAAGTGTTGTCGTCTCGCCACGGTAGCCGTTCACCTGGGCCCAGCCGGTGATGCCGGGGCGCACCTTGTGGCGCACCATGTAGCCCTTGATGAGCTTGCGGTAGAGCTCGTTGTGCGCCACCGCATGCGGGCGCGGGCCCACGATGCTCATGCGGCCCTGCAGCACGTTGATGAACTGCGGCAGTTCGTCCATCGAGGTGCGCCGCATGATGGCGCCCAGCGGGGTGATGCGGGCATCGTTCTTCTGGGCCTGCGGTATGGTGGCGCCGTCTTCGGTGACCGTCATCGAGCGGAATTTGTAGACCAGGATCTGCTCGCCATCCAGGCCGTAGCGGCGCTGCTTGAAGATGACCGGGCCCGGCGAGGTGAACTTGACGGCAAGCGCCAGCACGATCAGCACCGGGAAGATCAGCGCCAGGATCAGGGTGGACAAGACGATGTCGCTCAGCCGCTTGACCACGCCGTCGGCCCCGCGAAAGGGTGTCTCGCACACCGAGATGACGGGCATGCCGCAGACCGAGGTGGTATGGCCCTGGATGAGGTCGGTGAAGAACATGTCGGGCACGAAGTAGATCGAGGCGGTGGTGTCCTTCAGCTCGTCGAGCAGCTGCAGGATGCGCGGCTGCGACGCCATGGGCAGCGAGAGGTAGATCAGCTGGACGTGGTTATCCCGGACGATGCAGGCGAGCTCGTCGAGCGAGCCCAGCAGCTTGTTCTTGCCCATGGCGCCCAGGCGCGAGACGCCCCGGCTGTCGACGAAGCCCAGCAGATCGACGCGTGAATACGGCGCGTTGTGGATGCGCTGGGCCAGGGCGGCGCCCTGTTCGTTCATGCCCACGATGATGGCGCGCTGGGGCGGGCCCTGCAGCCGCACCAGCCAGGGCGCGGCAGCGCGCAGCAACAGGACCATGCCGAATTCTGCCGTGGGGGCCACCCACAGCCAGGTGACCAGGGAGTCTTCGGAGAACTCGCGGATGTAGCCGGTGGCAAAGCCGGTAAGAAGCAGCAGGGCAGCTGTCCAGACCCAGTTCAAGCAGATGTCCAGCGCAACCCGGCCCAGCGTGGACTCCAGGTGCCGCTGGCCCGGGAAGGTCAGCGCGAACACCAGCACCGACAGGATCAGGTAGGGGGGCGGGAGGGTGCCTGTGTAGTAGAAGGCCACCGCCCACAGCGTGAAGACAAAGGTGATCGGCCCGATGGACGACTCGAGCATGCCCACGAGGTTGTCCCGGCTGATCGCCGTCTGCGACGGGCGCTTGAGCAGGGCGGCAGCAGAAAGTGCAGCATCAGTTTTCTGCATTGCTGGCCAATGGCATGAGCTTGCTCACCGCTTGTGCGCGGTTGGTCACGTTGAGCTTCTGGAAGACCCGTTTCATGTGGTTCTTGACGGTGAACGAGCTGATGTGCAGGATGAGGGCGATCTCGACGTTTGTCTTGCCCTGGGCGACCCAGTGCAGGATTTCTGCTTC
This sequence comes from Burkholderiaceae bacterium, assembly GCA_044348035.1. Classification (GTDB taxonomy): domain Bacteria; phylum Pseudomonadota; class Gammaproteobacteria; order Burkholderiales; family Burkholderiaceae_C; genus CAISIP01. The sequence goes on along the minus strand of JBIKTP010000102.1, from coordinate 2,248 downwards.
GCGCTGCGACAGGTTGAACTCCGCCTGCACCGTTGCCGCAGCACCAGCAACTTGCGTGCCCAGGTGTGCACTGCACTGGTGCGGCAGGTGGGTGACCTGGCGCAGGGCGGAGTCGATATAGGGCAGCACCAGCGACATGGTACTGCACTCGGCCGAGCGGAATTTGTCCTTGGAGCTGAAGACGACGTAGAGGCAGTCGTGGCTGCCCCGCTCGTCGACGATGCCATGCACCATGGCGCAGTGCATTTTCTGCAATGCCGCGCCCACTTCGGAGCGCAGGCCGGTGTCCTGCATCAGAAAACCGCTCTCTCCGGCGTTGAGGGCAAACGGCTTTCTGCCGAAATGCACCCAGCGGTCGAACAGGTTGAGCAGCAGCGGCGTGACGGTTTCGGCATTCGAGGTTTGCGAGCGTACGCCAGCCAGCGGCGAGATGATGTCGTGGTGGATCGCGCCTTTTTCAAAGCTGCCCCAGGCGGCGATCAGAATGTCGTGCGGCAGGTAGCGCTGCATGTCGCCCTGCAGCCAGGCCAGCACATCGAAATGGCTGCGCACTTCCACCGAGCGCGTGACCACTTCGTGGTAGCGCTGCAGTTCCTGGGTGGACAGTGACGGCAAAAAGGCCATGGATGCAGACAGGATCGTTTTGACGTGGCAGGCGGGGTGCCATTGCAACACACGCGTGTGTAGCAAAGATTACGTTTCATTTTAGGAATTTGGCAAGTCTTGTGGTTGAGCCAAGTCGCCACTCGGTGGCATTCAGAATTGATTTTGTGTATTCGTTCACAGGAGATACGGGCGAAAAAAAAGGATTGCTTTGCAATCCTTTTTGTTGGCTCGGCCGTTGGGGGCCGCGTGGTGTGGATCAGTGCGTCTTGCGCTTGTTGCGGCGCATGGCGATGGCACCCATTACGCCCAGGCCGGCTAGCAGCATGGCGTAGGACTCTGGCTCGGGGACGGCGGTCACGCTGATGGCGCCGTTGTACAGGCCACCCGAGGAGCCATTGGCGATGCCCGTGACGTTCAGATAGTAGCTGCCGGCAGACGACGGGCCCCACGTGAGGCTCAGGACGTTGTTGTTGCTGACCGCAGACGCCAACTGGGTATCGTCTGCGTTGAACAGGTTTCCGTCAGCATTCGAGAAAAGCGTGATCGTGGTGAGTGCGGTGTTGAACAGGGTGCCGACAGGGAAATTGATCACGCTGTAGCCGGTTCCGCCGTTGTTGGGCAGGGTGAAGGTGAAGATGTCGTTGAAAGGGCCAGCTGGCATCACGATCGCGTTGAACGACAGCGGCGTTCCAACGGCGGCTGCGCCCAGAGGTGTGATCGCTGCATTGGCTGCGACTGCGAAGCCGGACAGCATGGCGACAGCCAAAGTCTTTTCTGCGAGTGTTTTGATGTTCATGGCTTTATTCCCTTGATTGGATTGGAGAAACACGGGGGGCGTTCATTCCATCGCTATGGCAGTGTCATCGTTTTGCCAGACTGTACCAATAGTCCATTCGGACTAATGCTGCACTGCAAAACCGCGTTTTTCGTGAACAAGTGTATCTGTGGGCTGGTTTTCCACTTGGAAACCGGGGTTGTCAGCCCGCCGCGTCCAGGCTGAACCCGGCGTGGCGGTCTTGCCCGAGGCGTTCCACCAGCTGGGGCAGTGCCGCCTGCAGCGCGGACTTCAATGTATGCGGCGGGTTGATCAGGAACATGCCGCTGGCCGGCAGGCCGGGGCGTTGCACCTCGCCGCTAGCGGTGTCGGTGGTGATCTTGCTGTTTTTCACCGTCAAGGTGGCGTGCAGCCAGCTGCGGCCGGCCTTGGTGGCCAGGGTTTTCAGCTTGCGCGGCAGATCATGGGCTTCTGGCCGGGGGATGATGGGGTACCACACGACATAGGTGCCGGTGGCAAACCGCGCCAGCGCGTCGCCGATGGTCGCAGCCACGCGGTGGTAGTCGGCCTTGAGCTCGTAGCTGGGGTCGCTCAGCACCAGGGCGCGGCGCTGGGGCGGGGGCAGGTACTTCTTCAGGGCCTCGAAGCCGTCTTCGCGCAGCACGGCCACCTGGCGGCCGGCCTCGAGCTGGGCGATGTTGGCGCCGAGCGTCTTGGCGTCGGTGGGGTGGATCTCGAACAGCTTGAGTTTGTCGCGCTCGCGCAACAAGCGCTGGATGATGAAGGGCGAGCCGGGGTAGACCTTGTGGCTGCCTTTGGCGTTGAAGCCGGCCACCATGTCCAGGTAGTCCTGCAGGGCGGGGGCGA
>JBIKTP010000101.1:0-7400 GCA_044348035.1 Burkholderiaceae bacterium | reverse complement strand
GATCCGGGGCCGCACCAGTGTGGAGGGCCTGCACCACTCCCGCCAGTGGCACCGTGTCTTCGACATGATGGAAAAGGGCCTGCGCCCGATCGTGGCGGCGATCCACGGCGCCTGCGTGGGTGGCGGTATGGAACTGGCCTCCACCTGCCATATCCGGGTGGCGGATGAAACCGCGTTCTTCGCATTTCCCGAGGGCGCGCGCGGCATCTTTGTCGGCGGCGGCGGGTCCGTGCGTGCCCCCAAGCTCATCGGTACCCACCGCATGCTCGACATGATGCTCACCGGGCGCGTGTACAAGGCGGCCGAGGCGGTGCCGGTCGGTTTTGCACAGTACCTGGTACCTGCGGGCCAGGCGGTGGCCAAGGCGATGGAACTGGCGCAACGCATTGCCACCAATGCCCCGATGACGAACTACGCGCTGATCCAGGCCCTGCCGCGCATCACCGAGATCCCGGCAGACCACGGCCTGCTGATGGAATCCCTGATGGCCAGCGTGGTCGAGACGGCCCCCGAGGCCCAGGCGCGCGTGCAGGAGTTTCTGGATGGGCGCGGCCCCAAGGTGAAGGCGGGCTGACATGGCAGCGGCCAGCCCCCGCTTCCGCGAATTCGAGTTCGGCGTGACGCGCGCCGTGCGCAGCGAGCGTGATGGCGCCGTCTACCTGCGTGCAGAAAATGCCCTGCTGGCCTGGCCCGAGCGCATGACCGACCGCCTGGTGCACTGGGCCCACGAACGGCCCGACCAGACCTGGATGGCCCGGCGCGGCCCCGACGACCAGTGGGTCCGCATCAGCTACGCGCAGGCCTGGGCGCAGGCGCAATCCATCGGGCAGGCGCTGCTGGACCTCGGCCTGTCGGTCGACCGGCCGCTGGCGATCCTGAGCGAGAACAGCCTGGAGCATGCGCTGCTGGCGCTGGGCGCCATGACGGTCGGCATTCCGTTCTGCTCGGTCTCCGCCGCCTACAGCCTGATGAGCCAGGATTACGGCAAGCTGCGCCATGTCCTGGCCACCATCACGCCCGGCCTCATCTACGCGAGCGATTGGGCCCGGTACGGCAAGGCCATCGATGCGACCGTGGCCACCGACGTTCCCGTGGTCACGAATTCCGTGGCCCTGCGCGCCGACGGGTTCACTCCTACCAGAGCACTGGCCACCTTGACCGCGACGCCGGTGACGCCCGCCGTGCACCACGCGATGCTGGCCACCAACGGCGACACCATCGTCAAGTTCCTGTTCACCAGCGGCTCGACCAAGCTGCCCAAGGCCGTCATCAACACCCAGCGCATGATCTGCGCGAACCAGCAGCAGATCCAGCAGTCGATGCCCTCGGTGTTCGACATCCCGCCGGTGCTGGTGGACTGGCCGCCCTGGAGCCACACCTTCGGGGGCAACCATGACTTCTATCTGGTGTTGTTCCATGGCGGCACGTTCTACATCAACGACGGCAAGCCCGTGCCGGCCCTGATCGGCGAGACGATCCGCAACCTGACCGAGATCGCCCCCACCGTCTATTACGACGTGCCCATCGGGCTGGAGCTGATCGCTGCGGAGATGAGGACCAACGCGGCGCTGCGCAAGAACCTGCTGTCGCGCCTGCGCATGTTCTTCTATGCCGGGGCTGCCCTGGCGCAACCCATCTGGGATTCGTTCTACGAGACCGAGGAACACGAGCTTGGCTACCGCATTCCCATGACCTCCGGGCTGGGCATGACCGAGTCTTCACCGTTCGGGCTATTCGTCACCAACGTGAACGTCCGCGCCGGCGATCTGGGTCTGCCGGCGTCGGGCATGGAGCTCAAGCTGGTACCCACGGGCGACAAGGTCGAAGTGCGCTACCGCGGCCCCAACATCACCCCCGGCTACTGGCGCAGCCCGCAGGCCACCCGGGAGGCGTTCGATGACGAAGGCTTCTTCTGCACCGGCGATGCGGTCCGCTGGATCGACGATGGCGACATCCACCGGGGCCTGAAGTTCGACGGTCGCGTCGCCGAGGACTTCAAGCTCGCCACCGGCACCTTCGTCAGCGTCGGCCCCATGCGGGCGAGGATCATCGCGGCAGGGGCCCCCTATCTGCAGGATGCCGTGATCACGGGGCTCAACCAGCACGATGTCGGGGCGATCCTGATCCCGGCGCTGATCCCCTGCCGCAGGGCGCTCGGGCTGCCCGACAGCGCCACGCTGGCCGATGTCGCGGCACATTCCGGCATGGGCGCCGCTATGCAGTCCATGCTGAACCAGCTCGCGCAAGGCGCGACGGGTTCGGCTTCGCGGGTTGCCCGCGCCGTGGTCCTCGCCGATCCGCCCAGCATCGACAAGGGCGAGATCACGGACAAAGGTTCCATCAATCAGCGTGCGGTGCTCAAGGAGCGCGCCGACTTGGTAGAAGCCCTGTATGCCGAGAAGGCTGCAGGCATGTTGAAGCCCCAGTAGTTCCAGCCCGGTTTTCCGGCCCACTTTTTTCAGGAGACGTTTCCCATGACCACCCGCCGCCAAGTCCTGCAGGCTGCTGCAGCATCTTCCCTTCTCGGCCTGGGCCATCTGCCCGGCTTTGCGCAAACCCGTGTCGACACGCTGCGTGTCATCGTGGGCTTTCCGCCCGGTGGCACCACCGACGCCTTTGCGCGCCGTGTCGGCGAAAAGCTGCGGGGCACCTACGCCAACACCGTGGTCGTCGACAACAAGCCGGGTGCCGGTGGACAGCTCGGCGTCATGACGCTCAAGAACTCTGCCCCGGATGGCGCGCACATCCTGTATTCGCCCGCGTCCATGCTCACCATCTACCCGCACTCGTACTCGAAGCTCGGGTATGCGCAGTCGGACGTGGCCCCGATCGGCATGGGACATTCGACGGACCACGCCCTCGTGGTGGGGCCTGCTGTCCCCGATTCCGTGAAGACCGTCAAGGACTTCGTCGAGTGGGCCAAGGCCAACCCGGGCAAGGCCAGCATTGGCAACCCGGGCGCCGGCTCCATGCCGCACCTGCTGGCCGGTCGCCTGGCCATGATCACCGGCGCACAGATCACCAACGTGCCGTTCGCCGGCTCCGGCCCCGCCATTCCGCAGGTGCTGGGCGGCCAGTTGGCCGGCATGTCCTCGCCGCTGGGGGACTGGGTGCAGCATTACAAGGGCGGCAAGGTGCGCGCGCTCGCCACGTCGGGCCCGGAGCGTTCACCCTACACACCGGATGTCGCGACCTACCGGGAGCAGGGATTCAGCGAGCTGGTGGTGCGCGAGTGGTTCGGCTTCTTCGCACCTGCGGCCACCCCCGATGCCGTCAAGGAAGTCCTGAATGCCGCGCTGCGCGCTGCGATGGCCCAACAGGATGTCCGCGAATTCATCACGCCGCTGGGCGGGCATATCGAAGCCAGCACGACCGCCGAGCATGCACGCCGGCTGGCGGCGGATTCCAATCTGGCCAAGGGGCTGGTCACCGCACTGAACTTCAAAGCGGACTCCTGATCCCGCCAGCGGCATGGACTACCGCCCTGACGAGCAGTCCATCGGCTTCGTGCTGATGGACGTGCTCCAGGCTGACCGGCAACTGGCCGGACTGCGCGCGTTCGCCGACCAGGATGCCGACCTGATGCGGCAGGTGCTGGGGGAGGCGGCGATCTTCGTCCGGGACAGGGTCGCTCCCCTGCAGCGCGTGGGCGACACGGAGGGCGCCCGGTTCGCCGGCGGCCGGGTCCTTGCGCCCACCGGCTTTCGGGCGGCCTACCAGGACTTCTGGCAGGCCGGCTGGGCCGGCCTGTCCAGCGCCACCGAAGACGGCGGACAGGGCCTGCCCGAGTTGCTCAATCAGGTGCTGTACGAATGGCTGAGCGCCGCCAACCATGCCTGGACGATGGCGCCCGGTCTGTTGCATGGCGCCTATGAATGCCTCAAGCACCATGCCCAGCCGCAGGTGCAGGCGCAGTTCCTGCCCCGACTGGCCACCGGCGAATGGCTCGCCACCATGTGCCTGACCGAGCCCCACGCCGGCAGCGACCTGGGCCAGGTCCGCACACGGGCCACGCCCCTGGCGGACGGACGTTACGGCCTGGAGGGCACCAAGATCTTCATCTCCGGTGGCGAGCACGACCTGAGCGACAACATCGTGCATCTGGTGCTGGCGCGCCTGCCGGATGCGCCGGCCGGCCCCAAGGGCCTGTCGCTGTTCGTGGTGCCCAAGGTCCACGCGGACGGCAGCCGCAGTGCCGTCGTCTGCGAACGCATCGAGGAAAAGATGGGGCTGCATGGCAGCCCGACCTGCGTGATGCGGTTCGACGGCGCCGCAGCCTGGCTGGTCGGCGCGCCCGGCCGTGGCCTGGCCGCCATGTTCGTGATGATGAATGCGGCCCGTCTGCATGTGGCGCTGCAGGGCATCGGGCTGCTCGATGCCGCCTGGCAGAAGGCCCAGGCTTATGCCACCGAGCGCCGGCAGATGCGGGCGCCCCGGTCTTCGGGTGGCTGCGCGCCACCGCCCGCAGGCGGCAGCCTGATCATCGAACACCCTGCCGTGCAGCGGCTGCTGGACGTGCAGCGCGTGTGGATCGACGGCATGCGCGTGGTGGCCTACCAGACGGCGATCGAGCTCGACATGGCGCGTCACCATCCGGACGATTCGCGCAGGGCCCAGGCGCAACTGTGGTGCGGCCTGCTGACGCCGGTCCTCAAGGCGGCGTGCACCGACCAGGCCTTCGAGGGCGCCAGCGCCTGCCTGCAGGTGTTTGGTGGGCACGGGTATGTGCGCGAATGGGGTGTCGAGCAGATCCTGCGGGATGCGCGGGTGACCAAGATCTACGAAGGCACCAACGAGATCCAGGCGATCGACCTGCTGGTGCGCAAGATCGCGGCGGACCAGGGGCAGGGCCTGCGTGCGCTGCTGGCACGCCTGTCAGCGCAGGCCGACCTGCCGCATGCCGGCGACATGGCGCAGGTCACCGACCGCCTGCTTGCCGACAGCGCCGCCAATCCGGCGCTGTTGCCGACCGTTGCCACCGACTATCTGCGATGCCTGGCCCTGCTGGCCCTGGATTGGGCATGGCAGCGCACGATGGCTGTCGCGAAGCAGGGGGGTTCCGCGCGCGATGCCGAATGCCAGCGCCTCCACAACGCCTTCCGGGCATGGGTCTGGCCGGAGTTTCCGATGCGGCTGTCCATGTTGCGCGACGCACGGTGAATTTGCCATCGGGATGTGACGACCCGGTTTGAACAGGTCCACCCGATGCCGGGCCGAACCCGATCCAGCGGTCTGCCTCAGCCGATCAGGCTGCGATAGGCCCATCCGGCCAGCGCGCAGGCTGCGATCACCCGTACCACGCCGATCTTGAAACGTATCAGGGCCACCGCTGCCAGCATCACCAGGACCAGCGCAGCCCAGTCCGGATGCCGCCAACCCGGGGCCATGCCCGACGGGTAGGCCACGTGCACCAGGAAGAACAGCGCCAGGCTCGCGATCACGCCCACCACGGCCGCAGTGATAGCGGTCAGCGGCGCCGTGAAGTGCAGTTTGCCGTGCGTGGTCTCCACCAGCGGGCCACCCGCGAGAATGAATATGAAGGACGGCAGAAACGTGAACCAGGTCACCACCACTGCGGCCAGCACGGCACCGAGGAACACGCTGTCGGGTCCCAGCACCTGTTGGCCCCAGCCACCCAGAAAGCCGACGAAGGCGACCACCATGATCAGCGGTCCCGGGGTGGTTTCTCCCAAGGCCAGACCATCGATCATCTGGGGCCCGAGCAGCCAGCCGTGTTCCACCACGGCGCCCTGGTACACATAGGGCAGCACCGCGTAGGCGCCTCCAAAGGTGAGTAGCGCCGCCTTGGTGAAGAACCAGGCCATCGTGGCCAGTGTTCCGTGCCAGCCTTGCCAGGCGCTCAGCAGGCCGATGGGGATGGCCCACAGCACAGCGCCCCACAACAGCACACGCAGCAACCGTGGACGGCTGAAGCGTGCATGGGCGGGTGTGGGCGTGTGGTCATCGATCACGGCGGGCGGATGGATGCGCGCAGTGGCAGCCTTCGCATGGGGGCTGCCGGCATGCGCAAACTGGGCCGGCACCCAGCGACCACCGAGCCAGCCCGCCAACGCAGCAAGCAGCACCACGGCAGGAAACGGAACCGTGAACACCGCCAGGGCGAAGAAGCTGGCCACGGCAATCCCCCACAACAACGGCGCGCGATGTGCAGGTGGCAGTGCTTTGCCGCCCATGCGGTGCACCGCATGGAGCACCAGTGCGGCCACTGCCGGCTTGACGCCGTACAGCAGCCCGGCGACCCAGGCCACACCGCCGTACACGACATAGATCCAGCTCAGGCCGATCAGGAGCAGCAGCGACGGCAACACGAACAGCACCCCGGCCACCACGCCACCCAGGCTGCGGTGCAGCAGCCAGCCGATGTAGGTGGCCAACTGCTGGGCTTCCGGGCCCGGCAGCAGCATGCAGTAGTTCAGCGCATGCAGGAAACGCTGCTCGCTGATCCAGCGCTTTTCCTCGACCAGTTCCTTGTGCATCACGGCGATCTGGCCTGCCGGTCCGCCGAAGCTGATGCAGCCCAGTTTGAACCAGAACCGGACGGCTTCCCAGAAATCGACATCGCGCGGTGGTGTCATTGGGGCCTCCAGTCGTGGGTTTCTGCATGGTCCCCAACCTGGTCAGCGCACCAGGCATACAGCGCGTCGTACACCGGCATCATTGCCTCCAGCATGGCGTGGTCGTTGCTGCAAGCACACGCAGCAGCTCGAGGTTGTCGACGCCGAGTTCGCCGCCCTCGATGCCTCCCAGCAGGTAACGCGCATCCCAGCCGGCTTCCCGCAGCAAAGCTGCTGCGCGCTGGCCGACCTCATGGCCACATACACAGTAGACGACGGCCGCCTGGGGTGGATGCCCCGTCAGCCAGCTGGGCAGGTGGTCGGGTGCGACCCGCTGGGCCAGAGGTAGCAAGGAAGGGCTCTGCGCAAAACGCTCTGTGCGTCGCAGGTCCAGGATGAGCGGGGTGTCGGGCCGGCCCAGCAAAGCTGCAAATGCGCTGGGACTGATGGCGTGGTTCGGATCTGATGCAAGACGGTCCATGGGTGGCGCTCCAAAAAAAGGAGGTGTCCAGCACTTGGACGGGACCGTCTATTCCGCAAGGAACACGGGAGGCTGTGTTCCCGTCGGGAGCATGTTAGCAGGCTCGCGGGACTCCAACCCGAGGCTCCCCGAACTAACTTGCCACCACGATGCCAAACTGCGCCTGCCAGCCGTCGCTGTTGCGCTTGAACGGCGCCTCCAGCAGGGTTCGCTCTTCCCCATCCAGCCGGCGCAGCAGTGCGTCACGGGCGTTGGCCGGTTCGCCGGCCACATACATCTGGGTCGTGAGCAGTTCCCGGGAACCCAGCTTGACCTTGACATGAATATGCGGCGTACGGCCGGGG